>NZ_JBHVYK010000150.1:1368-9400 GCF_042880855.1 Streptomyces sp. NPDC058291 | reverse complement strand
CTTTCCGGCGGTTCCGACTCTATCAGATCCTTTCGGCGCTGATTCCCAGTCAGAGTGGGTTGTCTTCCCGGCTGTTGGGCCGTTCCGACGTCTCAAACCTTAGCGGATCCGTTCGGCAGTTCCTAATCGAGCTGCCGCCCCCTATTCGAATTGAATTCGGGCACGCCGAAATACAACCCTGCTGGGAGATCTTGCTGTGGTTTGGTTGTGCCGCTGCTGCGGCGGAGGTGCTGCCGAAGAACCGTTACGGCCCCCTGGCAA
The DNA here is from genome assembly GCF_042880855.1 of Streptomyces sp. NPDC058291. Taxonomy (NCBI): domain Bacteria; kingdom Bacillati; phylum Actinomycetota; class Actinomycetes; order Kitasatosporales; family Streptomycetaceae; genus Streptomyces; species Streptomyces sp. NPDC058291. The sequence goes on along the minus strand of NZ_JBHVYK010000150.1, from coordinate 9,139 downwards.
CCCGAAGAACTCTACTGGCCCCGTGGAGGGGTGTCAAGCGCCCGCTGTCAAGATCTTTTACGGCGGGTCAGTCGAGGTCGCTGAGTCGGCCGCCGGCGTCCGGCTGCGCGTGCTCCACCCTGCGAAGAAGCCTGGTCAGGACCTCGCCGAGGGTCGTGCGCTCGTCGGCGGTGAGGTCCTGCAAGAGGTCCTCTTCGAAGACCGTCGCCATGCGCATGGCCCGCAGCCACTTCTCCCTGCCCTCGGGCGTCAGCTCCACGATCACCCTGACCCGGTTGGACTCGTCCCGCTCACGGGTCACCAGTCCCTCGGCGGTCATGCGGTCGATCCGGTGCGTCATCGCCGCCGGCGTCAGGCCAAGACGCTTGGCCAGTTCGCTGGGACCGAGGCGATAAGGGGCGCCGGAGAGCACGAGGGCCTTGAGGACCTCCCACTCGGCGTTGCTGATGCCGAGGTCGGCGGTCTGACGGCCGTACGCGACGTTCATGCGGCGATTGAGGCGGGAGAGCGCCGAGACGATCTTCTCGACCTGCGGGTCCAGGTCCTGGAACTCGCGCTGGTAGGCGGCGATCTGCTCTTCCAGGGTCGGCTCGCCGCCGAGGCCGGTGCCGGTCGTGCCGGGAGTGTCGCCCATGGGCGAAGTATCGCACGGAGCTCATTCGCCTTGAAGTGCTTCGAGGTGTACTGTTCAACCTCGAACTTTAGCTTCGAAGTCTTCGCTCCTAAGTACTGAGGCGGTAGAAGCATCCCGAGGTGCCGACGGCACCGACTGAGAGAGGTGAACGTGACCAGGGAGATGGGCGCGGCGATGCGCCGGATCCACGTGGGCAACGCACTCAGCGCGTTCGGACTGGGCTTCACCGTCCCCTACCTGTACGTCTATGTGGCGCAGGTGCGGGGACTGGGAGCCATGACGGCGGGGCTCGTCCTCGCCGTGTTCGCCGTGGCCGCGCTGATCGTGCTGCCGTTCGCGGGCCGGGCGATCGTGCGGCGCGGTCCCCTGCCGGTCCTGCTCGCCGCCCTCGTCACCGCCGCGCTGGGCGCTGTGGGCCTGGGGCTCGCCGCTGACGCCACCGCCGTCCTTGCCGCCGCGGCCGCGCTCGGGGCCGGGCAGGCCGTGATGCAGCCGGCGCTGGCGACGATGATCGTGGACAGCTCGACCTCGGAGACCCGCTCGCGTGCGTTCGCGACGCAGTTCTTCCTGCAGAACCTGGGGCTCGGCGTGGGCGGTCTGATCGGCGGGCACCTCGTCGACACCACGCGCGTGTCGTCCTTCACGCTGCTGTTCGCCATCGAGGCGGCGATGTTCCTGCTGCTGGCCGGGGTGATGTCGACGGTGCGGCTGCCGCACGCTCCGCGTGTGGGGGACGTCCCGCAGTCCGCAGGGGGCGGCTGGCGGCAGTTGGTCGCGAACCGGGCGATGGTGCAGCTGTGCGTGCTCGGGTTCGTGCTGTTCTTCGCCTGCTACGGGCAGTTCGAGTCGGGACTGAGCGCTTACGGGGTCGAGGCGGCCGGGATCTCGACGTCCGCGCTCGGGACCGCGCTGGCGGCCAACACGGCGATGATCGTGGTCGCCCAGTTCGCCGTGCTGAAGTTCGTCGAGCGGCAGAAGCGCTCGCGGGTGATCGCGGCTGTGGGGCTGATCTGGGCCGTGGCGTGGGTCGTGGCCGGGTGCGCCGGGCTCGGGCACGGCAGTCAGGCGATGGCGACGGCCGCGTTCGTGTCGACGTACGCGCTGTTCGGGCTGGGCGAGGCGATGCTGTCGCCGACGGTCGCGCCGCTGGTGGCGGATCTCGCGCCGGCCGGGCTGGCGGGTCAGTACAACTCGGCGTTCGCCCTGGTGAAGCAGTTGGCGTTGGCGGTCGGGCCGGCGGTGGGCGGACCGCTGGGGGCCTCGCTGCCCGCGCCGTACATCGTGACGTTCCTGCTGTTCTCGCTCGGGATCACCTACCTCGCGCTGCGGCTCGGGCGGCGGCTGACCGCCGTCCAGGATCAGCCGTGGCTGGTGCGGAACCGGGTGGTGGCCCGGGGCGGGGCCGCTGTGGAGCCGGTGGCGGCGGAGGCCTGAGGTCTGCGGCCTTCCGGGCCGGGGCGGGGCTGTCCCGGCCCCTGTGGAGGTGTGGTGAGGCGGCCGTCGTTCCTGAGAACGACGGCCGCCTCTCTGCGTCCTTCGTTTCTGTGCGCGGCGGGCTGCGGCGCGGTCAGCGGGTCGCGGTCACCAGGGTCGCCGTGAACGGGAACGTCGTCGTCGATGCGGGGAGGTGGGCGCGGATCGTCTCGGCGGCACGGTCGAGGGCTTCCTCGCCTCCGGAGTCGAGGAGCGACCGGCCCCAGGGGATCGCGGAGAGGTGGCCGGCGACGTAGTCCTCCAGAGGGGGGAGGTCGATGGCGAAGGTGAGGTCGCGGCTGGTCGTGGAGTGGAATCCGGCGCGGTCGAGGGCGGCGGTCAGGCGGTCCGCGGCGCCGAAGGCGGCCCGGAAGGTCGCGCCCGCCTCCGGGCCGTCGAACTGTTCGAGGGCGTGGAGCTGGGCCAGGAAGTATGGGGAGTCGTCCAGCCGGGCCCAGACCGTGGCGGCGAAGCGGCCGCCGGGGCGGGTGACCCGGGCCGCCTCCACCAGGGCGGCGTCGAGGTCGGGGAAGAACTGGGCGCCCTGCTGACAGAGGACGGCGTCGAAGACGGCGTCGGGGTAGGGGAGGTCGTCGGCGCGGGCGGGGGTGAACTCGATGTCCGGGTAGAGGCGCGGGTGGCATGCCACGGCGATCTTGAGCATGCTCTCGTTGACGTCCGCGCCGGCGACCCGGCCGGCGGGGCCGGCCTGGGCGGCCGCGGCGCGTGCCGCGAAGCCCGTGCCGCAGGCCAGGTCGAGGACGGTGGCGCCGGGGTAGAGGTCCACGGCGTCCACGAGTGCGGTGACGAAGGGCGCCATGAGGGGCGCGACATAGTGTTCGTAGCGCTCGGGAGCGCTTCCCTTGAGGTCGAAGCCCGTTGCGTCTGCCATGGGGAGTCACTAGCACCGGGGAACGGGTTCGCCTAGGTGCCGCGCGCGGGGAAGAGGAGTTCGGGGCTTTTCCCGGCCTGCTGTCAGTCGGCCGGTTTCGGCAGGACGAACTCGCACCACACGGCCTTTCCACCGCCCGGGGTGCGTCTGCTGCCCCAGTTCGAGGCGATGGTGGCGACGATGGCGATGCCCCGGCCGGACTCGTCGCCCGGTTCCGCGCGGCGACGGCGCGGGAGGTGGTCGTCGCCGTCGGTTACCTCGATGATCAGGCGGCGGTCGGTGCGCCGCAGGCGCAGCCGCATGGGCGGGACGCCGTGCTGGAGCGAGTTGGCGACGAGTTCGCTCGCGGCGAGGACGCCGAGGTCGTGCAGGTCGGCCGGAAAGCGCCAGCTGGTCAGGACGCCGGAGGCGAAGGCACGCGCGCGTGGGGCGGCCTCCACCCCGCCGAGGAGCTCCAGGGCCGCGTTGCGGAACAGCTCGCCGTCGGGGCCGGTGCGGGCCGGGTGCTGCAGGACGAGAACGGCGACGTCGTCGTCGTGGTCGGCGGTGACGCCGGCCGAGCGGACCAGGCGGTCGCAGACGACCTGGGGGGTGCCGGTGGCGCCGGCCAGGGCGCGCTCCAGGGCGGCGATGCCTTCGTCGAGGTCCTCGTTCCTGCGCTCCACGAGGCCGTCGGTGTAGAGGACGGCGGTCGAGCCGGGGCCGAGGGGGATCGAGCCGGAGGCGTGCATCCAGCCGCCGGTGCCGAGCGGCGGGCCGGTGGGCTCGTCGGCGCGCAGGACGGTGCCGCTGTCGTCGCGGACGAGGATGGGCAGGTGGCCCGCCGAGGCGTACACCAGACGGCCCTCGTTGGGGTCGTGGATGGCGTACACGCAGGTGGCGATCTGGTTGGCGTCGATCTCCGCGGCGAGGCCGTCGAGGAGCTGCAGGACCTCGTGCGGGGGCAGGTCGAGACGGGCGTACGCCCTGACCGCCGTGCGGAGCTGGCCCATCACGGCGGCCGCGCGGACGCCCCGGCCCATGACGTCGCCGATGACGAGGGCGGTGCGGCCGCCGCCGAGGGTGATGACGTCGTACCAGTCGCCGCCGACCGCGGCCTCGGTGCCGCCGGGCTGGTAGGTGGCGGCGATGCGCAGGTCGTCGGGCTCTTCGAGCTCCTGGGGCAGCAGGGAGCGCTGGAGGGTGACGGCGGTCTCGCGCTGGCGGCGTTCGCTGGTTCTGAGACGTTCGGCGGCCTCGGCGTGGTCGGTGACGTCGGTGGCGAAGATCAGGACGGCGCCCTTGCCGTTGTCCTCGGCGCCCGGGGTGCAGGTGAAGGTGTAGGAGCGGCCGTCGGGAGCCTTGCGGGACTTCAGGGTGCGGGGCTTGCCGCTGCGCAGCGCCTGGTCGAGGAGGGGCAGGAGGCCGAGGTCGCGGAGTTCGGGGAGGGCGTCCGCGGCCGGCTCGCCGCAGCGGCGTGCGCCGAAGGCGGCCGTGTAGGCGTCGTTGACGTAGGCGAGGCGGTGGTCGGGGCCGTGGACGAGGGCGACGAGGGCCGGGACGCGGTCGAGGACCTCACGGACCTGGAGTTCGTCGACGGCGGGCACCGGGGGCGGCTCGTCGGCGTGTTGTTCGGCGCGGGCCGCCGGCACGGAGCCCTCGCTCCGTCGGTCCGTGGTGGTGACCGGGTGCTCGGCTCGCGCGGCGGCGCGGCGCTGCGTTCCGGGGAGCCGGGCGCTCCAGCGCGTGAAGTTCACGAATCCTTGCCTCGTGTAGTCGTCGTCGGCCGGCTCCGGTCCCGGCCTGGGCTCCGGGGGCCGCGCGGCGGTGGCCGCACATTGTTACAGCACCCGGGCTGGGGAGCACGTGGGGCGGCCTCGCGTGGGTCTGGCGGGTGCGGGTGGTGGCCGCCCCGGCGCGGAAGAGGGCTCGAAAAGGGGCTCGAAAAGGGCTAGGAGCAGGGAGCAGGAGCAGTCTGGCAGTGTGGCCGCCGTCCGGGCCGACATTCGTCAGACGTGGGGGCGGTCGGCGGAGTTCCTGGATCGGTCAGGACGACCCCTTCGGGTCGCCGGAAGACTCGTCAGAAGCCTTTCCACCGGCAGCGAGTTCGAACTCCGCGCGGGGATGTTCGAGTGATCCGAGGGAGACGATCTCCCGTTTGAAGAGTCCGGAGAGGGTCCATTCGGCGAACACGCGGGCCTTGCGGTTGAACGTGGGCACGCGGCTGAGGTGGTAGGCGCGGTGCATGAACCAGGCGGGGTAGCCCTTGAGCTTGCGCCCGTAGACGTGCGCGACGCCTTTGTGCAGGCCGAGTGAGGCCACCGAGCCGACGTACTTGTGGGAGTAGGTGCGCAGGGGCTCGCCGCGCAGGGAGCGCGCGAGGTTGTCGGCGAGCACCTTGGCCTGGCGGACGGCGTGCTGGGCGTTGGGGGCGGTCTCGCTGCCGGGCTCGTCGGCCGTGACGTCGGGGACGGCCGCGGCGTCTCCGGCCGCCCACGCGTGGGCGGCCCCGTCGAGGGTCAGCTCGGGGGTGCATTTCAGCCGGCCTCGTTCGGTGAGCGGCAGGTCGGTGGCGGCGAGGAGCGGGTGGGGTTTGACCCCGGCGGTCCACACGACCGTGCGGGTTGGGAAGCGGGAGCCGTCGCTGAGGACGGCGACGCGGGCGGCGCAGGACTCCAGGCGGGTGTTCAGGCGTACGTCGATGTTGCGGCGGCGCAGTTCGCTGACGGTGTAACGGCCCAGGTCGGCCCCGACTTCGGGCAGGATCCGGTCGGAGGCCTCGACGAGGATCCACTTCAGGTCCTCGGGCTGGACGTTGTGGTAGTAGCGCGTGGTGTACCGGGCCATGTCCTCCAGCTCGCCGAGCGCTTCCACGCCCGCGTAGCCGCCGCCGACGAAGACGAAGGTGAGGGCGGCGTCGCGGATGGCGGGGTCGCGGGTGGAGGAGGCGATGTCCATCTGCTCGATGACGTGGTTGCGCAGCCCGATGGCCTCCTCGACGGTCTTGAAGCCGATGGCGTAGTCGGCGAGGCCGGGGATGGGCAGCGTGCGGGAGATCGAACCGGGTGCGAGGACGAGTTCGTCGTACGTCAGCTGCTGGGGGCCGGCGCCCTCTTCGTCGGTGGCGAGGGTGGTGAGGGTGGCGGTGCGTTCGGCGTGGTGGACGGCGGTGACCTCGCCGACCACGACCCGGCAGTGGGGCAGGACGCGGCGCAGCGGCACGACGACGTGCCGAGGGGAGATGGAGCCCGCGGCCGCCTCGGGCAGGAAGGGTTGGTAGGTCATGTACGGGTCGGGTGTGACGACCGTGATCTCTGCCTCGCCCCGGCCGAGTTCCCCTCTGAGGTTCCGCTGGAGCCGCAGGGCCGTGTACATCCCGACGTAGCCACCGCCGACAACGAGAATGCGCGCACGTTCCTTCACCATCCCATGACGCACCGGTCACGGGAGTTTGTCCACAGCCCCGACAATTTGTGTGACCGCGAGTCGCGCGGGCCCGCGGTTGGCCGAAACCCCGGAGCACAGGACAGGTGCGCAGGTCAGATGGTGTGCGCCGGGGTGCGGGAAGGGGCGCAATCGGGATGTATGCGACCCGTACTCCGATCGGGGGGCGCTCCGTGCGGAACGTGCCCCTTCTGAATTGACTCCCACTCAACTATGTTCGTGTGTCGACGGGGTGTCAGGGGGAAGCGCTCTGCGGGTCTGCGACGGGCGGGTCCACGGAGGCCGTCCCCTGTGTGTTCCATGCCCCGGCATTTCGATCGCGGGGAGAGTCTCCGGGGGGAGACGTCATTACCGGGGGAACATTCATGGCCATTCAGAACTCGCATTGGTCGACGGCGTCGGCTCTCGCACCAGGTGGCGCGATCGGCGCCGCGATGGGCGGCGGACGAGGTGACAGCGCGCGGACGGCACCGCTGCGCGTGGACGCACAGCGCAATCTGGAACATGTACTGCGGGCGGCGCGCGAGGTCTTCGGCGAGCTGGGCTACGGCGCGCCGATGGAGGACGTGGCGCGGCGCGCGCGGGTCGGGGTCGGCACCGTGTACCGGCGTTTTCCGAGCAAGGACGTCCTGGTGCGCCGGATAGCCGAGGAGGAGACCTCCCGGCTGACCGACCAGGCGCGGGCGGCGCTCGGCCAGGAGGACGAGCCGTGGTCGGCGCTGTCGCGCTTCCTGCGCACGTCCGTGGCGTCCGGCGCGGGGCGGTTGCTGCCGCCGCAGGTGCTGCGCGTCGGGGTGGCGGAGGACGACGCCGAGGTGGCGCCGGCCGGCGCGACGCGGGTGCCGCAGCAGCGGACCCAGCCGGGCGGCGGCGAACTGCGGCTCGTCCCGGAGGGCGGCGCCACGGGCTCGGTGGACGATGCCGGGGCAGCGGCGCTGCTCGAAGTGGTGGGCCGACTGGTGGAGCGGGCGCGGTCGGCGGGCGAACTGCGCGCCGACGTGTCCGTGTCGGACGTGCTGCTGGTCATCGCGACGGCGGCGCCCTCGTTGCCCGACCCGGCTCAGCAGGCGGCGGCCTCGGCGCGGCTGCTGGACATCTTGTTGGAGGGCCTGCGCTCACGGTCCTCCTGAGCTGCCCCTCAGGTTCAGGTGCGTCTCGTCCGGGAGAGTCCCCTAGGGGTGAGTCTCGTAGGGGTGAGCCTCATAGGGTGGTCTCGGGTGAGAGCGGGGGGGGCGCCCTGCGGCGCCCCCCCCCCCCGTGCACGCCCGACAAAACGGGGCACCGCACCCCCGGGAGCCCACACCCAAGCAAGCCAACGGCGGTGTAACAAACCCCGGAGAGTGGGAGGC
>NZ_JBHVYK010000150.1:0-1358 GCF_042880855.1 Streptomyces sp. NPDC058291 | reverse complement strand
CTTTGAGGGGGGTCGGGGTGGGGGGGGGGGGGGGAGCGGGCGCGCACCCGCCCCGCTCTGTCTCGCCGGACATACGGGGACACGGCACCCGGGAGTGCCAACTCCTCTGCAAGCCAAGGGCGTTGAACCTTCCCCGTTAGAGTGGAAGGCAGTACGGGTGTGCGACAAGTCCCCACGGACGAGTGGGCGGCCCGCCGCACGGGGTCCTGGCCAAAAGCACCTGTGGCACTCTGACCCGGTGGTCGGGACTGGTGGGGCAGGCGGGGGCTTTCCGCGATGAGCGTTGACGGTCGGGACGAGCAGGTGCCGAGCCAGGGCGGCCGCACGGGGGGTCGGGCGGGCGAACCCGTCGCCCCTGCTCCGGGCGGGCCGTCGCAGGAGACGGTCCCGGCGCAGCGCGAATGGCGCGCGGACGACATCCTGCCGCCGCCACGCGACCTGCCGCCCTCCGACACCGATCTGATCGGCCGGATGCGCTCGGGCGACGACACGGCGTACGAGGAGCTGTACCGGCGCCATGCCGACGCCGTGCGCCGCTACGCCCGCACCTGCTGCCGGGACGCGCACACCGCCGACGACCTCACCGCCGAGGTCTTCGCCCGCATGCTCCAGGCGGTGCGCGGCGGCTCCGGGCCCGAGTACGCCGTCCGCGCCTATCTCCTCACCTGCGTGCGGCGCGCGGCCGCCGACTGGGCCCGGTCGGCCAAACGGGAACAGCTCGTCGACGACTTCGCGGTGTTCGCCGCGCAGTCCGCCCGTTCGTCGGACGTCACCGACGACAGGGGGGCCGTCGGCTCCTTCGGGTCGGGGCTGGAACTGGGCGCCGATGTGCGCGCGATGCACGAGGCCGAGCAGTCGATGGCCGTGCAGGCCTTCCGCTCGCTGCCCGAGCGCTGGCAGGCCGTCCTGTGGCACACCGAGGTCGAGGACGAGTCGCCGAGCGAGGTCGCCCTGCTCTTCGGCCTGGACGCCAACGGCACGCGCGTGCTGGCCAGCCGGGCCCGCGAGGGACTCAAGCAGGCCTACCTCCAGGCCCATGTCAGCGCCACCCTCACCAGCGACCAGGAGTGCGCCCGCTACGCCGACCAGCTCGGCGCCTACGCCCGCCGCCGGCTGCGCACCCGCGCCGAACGCGGGCTGCGCAAGCACCTGGAGGAGTGCGCCAAGTGCCGGCTGGCCGCCCTGCAGATCGAGGAAGTGGCCGGCAGCATCCCCGCCGTCGTTCCGGTCGCCGTCATCGGCTGGTTCGGGGCGGCCGGGTACGCAAAGGCGCTCGCGCTCGTCGCCGGCACCGCGGGAGCGGGCGCCGCGGGAGCGGGCGCCGCGGGAGCGGGCGCCGGGGGAGCGGGCGCCGCGGG
>NZ_JBHVYK010000149.1:0-9797 GCF_042880855.1 Streptomyces sp. NPDC058291 | reverse complement strand
CGGCCAGGGCCCGGATGCTACCGACGGGTTGGCGCACCGGCGCGGGCGGGGGTGCGTGGCCTTGACCACGCACCCCGGCCGTCGGGCCGTACGGAAGGCGTCAGCGCAGGAAGGGGTCCACCGCGACCGCCACGAACAGCAGCGACACATAGGTGATGGACCAGTGGAACAGCCGCATCTCCTTCAGCTTGCCGCCCGTGACCTCCGCCTTGGCCCGCGTCTGCAGCCCGTGCGCCTCCCACAGCCACCAGCCGCCCGCCGCCAGCGCGACCGCGGTGTAGAACCAGCCGGTGTAGCCCAGCGGCTGCAGGAGCAGCGAGACGGCGACCATCACCCAGCTGTAGAGGACGATCTGCCGGGCGACGACCTTGTTGGAGGCGACGACCGGCAGCATCGGCACGCCCACGCGCGCGTAGTCGTCCTTGACCTTCATGGAGAGCGGCCAGTAGTGCGGCGGCGTCCAGAAGAACATGACGAGGAAGAGGACGACCGGGGCCCACGACAGCGAGTCGGTGACCGCGGACCAGCCGATGAGCACCGGCATGCAGCCGGCGATGCCGCCCCAGACGATGTTCTGCGAGGTGCGGCGCTTGAGGATCATCGTGTAGACGACCACGTAGAACAGGAGCGCGCCGAGGGCGAGCCAGGCCGACAGCCAGTTCACGGTCAGCCCGAACAACAGGGTCGAGCCCACCGCGAGGGTGATGCCGAAGGCGAGGCATTCACGCGGGCTGACCATCCCGGTGACCAGCGGCCGCTGCGAGGTGCGGTCCATCAGCGCGTCGATGTCGCGGTCGATGTACATGTTCAGGGCGTTCGCGCCGCCCGCGGACAGATAGCCGCCGAGGCAGGTCAGGAGCACCAGTCCGAGGTCCGGAACGCCCTGCTGCGCCAGGAACATCACCGGGACGGTGGTGATCAGCAGCAGTTCGATGATCCGCGGCTTGGTCAGCGCCACGAAGGCCTTCACCCGGGCCCCGACCGGCCGCCGGCTCGGGCTCCGGCTCGTCCCGACGATCCCTACTGGACGGGATTCAACGGCCGTCACGCACACCCCTGACAGAGACTCCCAGCAAGCCCGGGAGTGTGAACTCCCCGTAAGGGCTCGCGCGTACCACGCCACTGTAGACGTTGCCCATACCCCGACATTCGCGGGGGTGGGGTCGTGTTGGACGGCGCCCCCGTAAGAGCCGGACGGCACTCCGTTGAGCACTCGTACGAGCGGCTCCGTATTCACTTGCCTAACCGGGGAACACGCCGGTCGGGAGGCGGATCACGGATCCTCCCGGCAGTCTGGAACGACTCGAAAAAATGCGCGTTCTCACGGGGGTAGGCTCGACAAAGGCCGGTGGGCGCCGCGTGCACCGGCATTCGACATGCGTGACATGTGGAGAGGAGCCCTGACCCAGGGTGAGCACCAAGCCGACCACCACAGACCTCGAGTGGACCGAGCTGGACCAGCGGGCCGTGGACACCGCCCGCGTCCTGGCCGCCGACGCCGTACAGAAGGTCGGCAACGGCCATCCCGGTACGGCGATGAGCCTCGCGCCTGCCGCGTACACCCTCTTCCAGAAGGTGATGCGGCACGACCCGGCGGACGCCGACTGGGTCGGCCGTGACCGCTTCGTGCTGTCCGCGGGACACTCGTCCCTGACCCTCTACACCCAGCTGTACCTGGCCGGCTTCGGCCTGGAGCTGGACGACCTGAAGTCGTTCCGCACCTGGGGCTCGAAGACCCCGGGTCACCCGGAGTACGGCCACACCACGGGGGTCGAGACGACCACCGGCCCGCTGGGCCAGGGCGTCGCCAACGCCGTGGGCATGGCCATGGCCGCCCGCTACGAGCGCGGCCTGTTCGACCCGGACGCCCCGCAGGGCGAGTCGCCCTTCGACCACTTCGTCTTCGCCATCGCCGGCGACGGCTGCCTCCAGGAGGGCATCTCCGCGGAGGCGTCCTCGATGGCCGGCCACCAAAAGCTCGGCAACCTGATCCTGCTGTGGGACGACAACCACATCTCGATCGAGGGCGACACCGAGACGGCCGTCTCCGAGGACACCGTCAAGCGCTACGAGGCCTACGGCTGGCACGTGCAGCGCGTGGCCCCGAAGCCCGACGGCGACCTGGACCCGCAGGCCCTCTACGACGCCATCGAGGCCGCGAAGGCGGTGACGGACAAACCGTCCTTCATCGCGATGCGCTCGATCATCGCCTGGCCCGCGCCGAACGCGCAGAACACCGAGGCCGCCCACGGCTCGGCCCTCGGCGACGACGAGGTCGCGGCCACCAAGCGCGTCCTGGGCTTCGACCCGGACAAGACCTTCGACGTCGCGGGCGACGTCATCGCCCACACCCGGGGCGCCCTGGAGCGCGGCCAGGCGGCCCGCGCCGTGTGGGAGAAGTCCTTCCAGCAGTGGCGGGACAACAACCCCGACCGCGCCGCCGAGTACGACCGCGTCGCCGCGGGCGAGCTGCCCGCCGGCTGGGAGGAGAAGCTCCCGGTCTTCGAGCCCGGCAAGGGCGTCGCCACGCGTGCCGCGTCCGGCAAGGTGCTCCAGGCGCTCGGCGCGGTCATCCCCGAGCTGTGGGGCGGCTCCGCCGACCTCGCCGGCTCGAACAACACGACGATCGACAAGACGTCGTCGTTCCTCCCCGAGGGCAACCCGCTGCCCGAGGCCAGCCCGTACGGCCGCACCGTGCACTTCGGCATCCGCGAGCACTCCATGGCCGCGGAGATGAACGGCATCGCCCTGCACGGCAACACCCGCGTCTACGGCGGCACGTTCCTGGTGTTCTCCGACTACATGCGCAACGCCGTCCGGCTGTCCGCCCTGATGCACGTCCCGGTGACGTACGTGTGGACGCACGACTCCATCGGCCTCGGCGAGGACGGCCCCACCCACCAGCCCGTCGAGCACCTCGCGTCGCTGCGCGCCATCCCGGGCCTGAACGTGGTCCGCCCGGCCGACGCCAACGAGACCGCGATCGCCTGGCGCGAGATCCTCAAGCGCTGGACGAAGGTTTTCGGCAAGGGAGCCCCGCACGGTCTCGTCCTCACCCGCCAGGGCGTGCCGACCTACGAGCCCCACGAGGACGCCGCCAAGGGCGGGTACGTCCTGTTCGAGGCCTCCACGGGCACGCCCGAGGTCATCCTCGTCGCGACCGGCTCCGAGGTGCACGTCGCCGTCGAGGCGCGCGAGCGGCTGGAAGCCGACGGCGTCCCCACGCGCGTGGTGTCGATGCCGTCCGTGGAATGGTTCGAGGAGCAGGACCAGGGGTACCGGGACAGCGTCCTGCCCCCGTCCGTGAGGGCCCGCGTCGCGGTCGAGGCGGGTATCGGTCTGACCTGGCACAAGTACGTCGGGGACGCCGGCCGCATCGTTTCCCTGGAGCACTTCGGTGCTTCCGCCGACGGCAAGGTCCTCTTCCAGGAGTACGGCTTCACTGCCGAGAACGTGGCCGCGAAGGCCCGGGAATCCCTCGCCGCCGCCCAGCGCTGACGCTCACACACGACCGTAGGAGATGTAATTCCATGACAGACGCACTCAAGCGCCTCTCCGAGGAAGGCGTGGCGATCTGGCTGGACGACCTGTCGCGCAAGCGGATCACGTCCGGCAACCTCGCCGAGCTGATCGACCAGCAGCACGTCGTGGGCGTCACCACCAACCCGTCGATCTTCCAGAAGGCGATCTCGCAGGGCGACGGCTACGACCAGCAGCTGTCGGACCTCGCCGCCCGCAAGGTCACCGTCGAAGAGGCCATCCGCATGATCACGACGGCGGACGTCCGCGACGCCGCCGACATCCTGCGCCCGGTCTTCGACGCCACCGGCGGCCAGGACGGCCGGGTGTCCATCGAGGTCGACCCGCGCCTGGCGCACCACACCAAGCCGACGGTCGCCGAGGCCAAGCAGCTCGCGTGGCTGGTCGACCGCCCCAACACGCTGATCAAGATCCCGGCCACGATGGGCGGCCTGCCGGCCATCACCGAGGTCATCGGCCTGGGCATCAGCGTCAACGTCACGCTGATCTTCTCGCTGGAGCGTTACCGCCAGGTCATGGACGCCTACCTGTCCGGCCTGGAGCAGGCCAAGGAGCGCGGCCTGGACCTGTCGAAGATCCACTCGGTGGCGTCCTTCTTCGTGTCCCGCGTGGACACCGAGATCGACAAGCGGCTCGACGCGCTCGGCACCGACGAGGCCAAGGCCGCCCGCGGCAAGGCGGGCCTGGCCAACGCCCGGCTCGCCTACCAGGCGTACGAGGAGGTCTTCGCCGGCGAGCGCTGGGCCGCGCTGGAGAAGGCGGGCGCCAACAAGCAGCGTCCGCTGTGGGCCTCCACCGGCGTGAAGGACCCCGCCTACAAGGACACCCTGTACGTGGACGACCTGGTGGCGCCGAACACGGTGAACACCATGCCGGAGGCGACCCTGTTCGCCGCCGAGGACCACGGGCAGATCACCGGCAACACCGTCGCCGGTACCTACGAGCAGGCCCGCGCCGAGATCGACGCCGTCGAGAAGCTCGGCATCTCCTACGACGAGGTGGTCCAGCTGCTCGAGGACGAGGGCGTCGACAAGTTCGAGGCGTCCTGGAACGACCTGCTCAAGTCGACCGAGGCGGAGCTTCAGCGCCTCGCCCCCTCGGAGGGCTGAACTCTGTCGAGCAGCAACCCGCTGCGTGACCCCGCCGACCGACGGCTCCCGCCCATCGCGGGGCCGTCGGGCCTGGTCATCTTCGGCGTCACGGGCGATTTGTCCCGGAAGAAGCTCATGCCCGCCGTGTACGACCTCGCCAACCGGGGTCTGCTGCCGCCGGGCTTCTCGCTGGTGGGCTTCGCCCGCCGTGAGTGGGAGCACGAGGACTTCGCGCAGGAGGTCCACGACGCGGTCAAGGAGCATGCCCGCACGCCCTTCCGCGAGGAGGTCTGGCAGCAGCTCGTCCAGGGCATGCGCTTCGTGCAGGGCACCTTCGACGACGACGAGGCCTTCGAACGGCTGCGCGGGACCATCGAGGAGCTCGACAAGGCGCAGGGCACGGGCGGCAACTTCGCCTTCTACCTCTCGGTGCCGCCGCGCTCCTTCCCGGTGGTCATCCAGCAGCTGAAGAAGCACGGACTGGCCGACCAGAAGAACGGCTCCTGGCGACGGGCGGTCATCGAGAAGCCCTTCGGCCACGACCTCGCCTCCGCCGAGGAACTCAACAAGGTCGTCCACGAGGTCTTCGGCTCGAACCAGGTCTTCCGCATCGACCACTACCTCGGCAAGGAGACCGTCCAGAACATCCTGGCGCTCCGCTTCGCCAACACGATGTTCGAGCCGATCTGGAACCGGTCCTTCGTGGACCACGTGCAGATCACCATGGCCGAGGACATCGGCATCGGCGGCCGGGCCGGCTACTACGACGGCATCGGCGCCGCCCGGGACGTCATCCAGAACCACCTGCTCCAGCTCATGGCCCTCACCGCCATGGAGGAGCCCGCCGCCTTCGACGCCGACGCGCTGGCCGCCGAGAAGACCAAGGTGCTCGGCGCCGTGCGGCTGCCGAAGGACCTGGGCCTCGCCACCGTGCGCGGTCAGTACGCGGCCGGGTGGCAGGGCGGCGAGAAGGCCGTCGGTTACCTCGAAGAGGACGGCATCGACCCCAAGTCGAAGACCGACACCTACGCGGCCGTCAAGCTGGAGGTCGACAACCGCCGCTGGGCGGGCGTCCCGTTCTACCTCCGGACCGGCAAGCGCCTCGGCCGGCGGGTCACCGAGATCGCGGTCGTCTTCCAGCGCGCCCCGCACTCCCCCTTCGACTCCACGGCCACAGAGGAGCTCGGCGCGAACGCGATCGTCATCCGCGTCCAGCCGGACGAGGGCATCACGGTCCGCTTCGGCTCCAAGGTGCCCGGCACCTCCATGGAGATCCGGGACGTGTCGATGGACTTCGCCTACGGCGAGTCCTTCACGGAGTCCTCGCCCGAGGCGTACGAGCGGCTCATCCTCGATGTGCTGCTGGGCGACTCGAACCTCTTCCCCCGCACGGAAGAGGTGGAGCTGTCCTGGAAGATCCTCGACCCGATCGAGCAGTACTGGGACAAGAACGGCAAGCCCGCGCAGTACCCGTCGGGCACCTGGGGGCCCGTCGAGGCCGACCAGATGCTCGAGCGAGACGGACGGAGCTGGCGTCGGCCATGAAGACAGACCTCACGGACACCACTGCCAGCAAGATCAACAAGGCGTTGGTGCAGGGCCGGCGCGCGATAGGCACCCCCGCCGTCGGCATGGTGCTCACCCTCGTCGTCGTCACGGACGAGGAGAACGCCTACGACGCCCTGAAGGCCGCCAACGACGCCTCGCGCGAGCACCCCTCGCGCACGCTGGTGGTCATCAAGCGCGTCTCGCGCTCTCCGCGCGGCCGCACCCAGTCCCGCCTCGACGCCGAGGTACGGCTGGGAGCGGACGCCGGCAGCGGTGAGACGGTCATCCTCCGGCTGTACGGCGAGGTGTCCGACCACGCCCAGTCGGTCGTGCTGCCGCTGCTGCTGCCGGACGCGCCGGTGGTGGTCTGGTGGTCGGTGGACGCCCCGCGCGACCCCGCGGGCGACCCGCTGGGCGCCCTGGGCCAGCGCCGGGTCACCGACAGCTACGCGGCCGAGAAGCCCATCAACGAGCTGCGGGGCCGCGCCGAGAGCTACGAGCCGGGCGACACCGACCTGGCGTGGGCCCGGATCACCCCGTGGCGCTCGATGCTGGCCGCGGCCCTCGACCAGGTGAGCTGCGAGATCGTCTCCGCCGAAGT
This sequence comes from Streptomyces sp. NPDC058291, assembly GCF_042880855.1. NCBI lineage: Bacteria > Bacillati > Actinomycetota > Actinomycetes > Kitasatosporales > Streptomycetaceae > Streptomyces > Streptomyces sp. NPDC058291. Next base: position 3,017 of record NZ_JBHVYK010000149.1, on the reverse strand, counting down.
GGCGGGCGAGGAGGCCAACCCGAGCGTCGAGCTGCTCGCCATGTGGCTCGCCGACCGCCTCCACGTCCATGTCCGCCGTGCGGTCTCGGCCGGTCCCGGTCTCACCCAGGTCCGGATGGAGACCACCGGCGGCCCGATCACGCTGCACCGCTCGGACGGCGCGATGGCCACCCTGGCGCTGCCGGGCCAGCCGGACCGCGCGGTGGCGCTCAAGCGCCGCGAGACGTCCGAGCTGCTCGCGGAGGAACTGCGCAGGCTCGACCCCGACGACACCTACGCCTCCGCCCTGCGGTTCGGCGTGGACCGGCTGGGCGGCCAGTCCGCCGCGGAGCGGGAGGCGGAGCGGGCCGCGGCGGCCGCTCAGCCCACGCCGGCCCTCCCGGTCCGGACAGTGGCGGAACCGGCCGCCGCGGACCGCGCGTCGGAACCGGCCGCCGCGGACCGCGCGTCGGAACCGGCCGCCGCGGACCGCGCGTCGGAACCGGCGGCCACGGACCGCGCGTCGGAACCGGCTCGTGCTGCCGCCGTCCCCCCGAGTCAGGGCGACGCCGAACGGCCCTCTCCGGCGCAGATGCCGCCGGTCAGGAAAGCGGAGCCGCAGTGAGCACCCCCCAGCTGGTCGTGCATCACGACAAGGAGCTGATGGCGCAGGCCGCGGCGGCCCGTCTGATCACGAAGATCGTGGACGCCCAGGCCTCCCGGGGCCAGGCGTCCGTGGTCCTCACCGGCGGCCGCAACGGCAACGGTCTGCTCGCCGCGCTCGCGGTCGCGCCGGCCCGCGACGCCGTCGACTGGAGCCGCCTCGACCTGTGGTGGGGCGACGAGCGGTTCCTGCCCGAGGGCGATCCGGAGCGCAACGTCACGCAGGCCCGCGAGGCCCTGCTGGACTCCGTCCCGGTGGATCCCGAGCGCGTGCACGCCATGCCCGCGTCCGACGGCCCGCACGGCACGGACGTGGAGGCGGCCGCGGTCGCCTACGCCGAGGAGCTGGCCCGCGCGGCCGGCCCCGAGAACCACGGCGCCGTGCCCGCCTTCGACGTCCTGATGTTGGGCGTCGGCCCGGACACCCATGTGGCCTCGCTCTTCCCCGAGCTGCCGGCCGTGCGGGAGACCGAGCGCACGGTGGTCGGCGTCCGGGGCGCGCCCAAGCCCCCGCCGACCCGGGTCACCCTCACGCTCCCGGCGATCCGGGCCGCGCGCGAGGTGTGGCTGCTCGCGGCCGGCGAGGACAAGGCGCAGGCCGCGGCGATCGCCCTGTCCGGCGCGGGCGAGATCCAGGCCCCGGCGGCGGGCGCCCGGGGCCGGTCCCGCACGCTGTGGCTGCTGGACTCGGCGGCCGCGTCCCGGCTGCCGAGGTCGCTGTACCCGCCGGCGTCCGCCTGACGCGGTCGCTCGTCTCCGCACGGAACCCGTACGGTCAACGGCCGTACGGGTTCCGGCCGTTCCGGGGCTGACGGGCGCCGTGCGGGCCGTAGGGATGTCCCGCGGCCGGAGTGCGAGGGGCGCCCGGCGGGGGGCCATAGGGGTTTCCCGGCGGCGGGACCCGGAGCGGCGCGGGCGCCGGCGGCAGGCTCGCCGGGTGGGCCGCCAGGCGGATCCCGTAGCGCCGCTTGAGCCGACTGGTCTCCACCAGGGCGATGGCGGTGACCGTCAGCGGGGCGCCCAGGATGAAGACGACCCCCAGGGTGAGGCTCAGTCCGTGCAGGTCGCCCGTGACGAGGTCGGGGACGGCCATCAGCCAGGTGGTCACCGTGGCCAGCAGAGGCGGCAGGCAGCGGTGCACGGCGGCGGTGCCGAAGAAGTTGCCGGACAGCCGCAGGGCGCCCGCCGTCACGAAGACGGCCAGCCACAGGCCGACGAGGGAGAGCAGCAGCTTGGGGACCAGCCCCACCATCTCGCTCGCCCGGAAGGTCCCCACGGTCGCCATGAGGCAGCCGATGAAGAGCAGCAGGAGCTTCAACGCGTCGACGAGAGGCGTCCTCAGCTGCCGCAGGGCGCCGGTGCGCCGCCAGACGAACAGCATCGCGCCGACCGTCAGCGGGGTGAGGAAGAACAGCACCGCCGACGCGATCGCGGTGTTCTCCACCATCTCGTCGACGGCGAAACCGCCCTCGACGAAGGTGTAGACGCCCACCGCCGCCACCGCCCCCGCGACGACCCTGACCCGCTTGAGCCTCTCCACCGTCGGATCGAGCGAGGGCGGTATCCACGCCGGGTGGAACACCGCGCGCGCCACCTGATGGGGCCTGAGGAAGGAGCCCACGGTCAACGAGCCGTCGGTCCAACTCCTGCGTGCACTGGTCACGTTGTGCTCCCCCGAGCCCTCGGTCTCATGATCGCCGTGGAGTCTACGGGAAACGGGCGGCGACGCGCCGCCCGTCCCCCTCGGCGGGCTTGCTCAGGCCCGTGCCGCTACCGGCCGCGCAGCTCCCGGTACTTGGCGACCAGGGCCCGGGTGGAGGCGTCCAGCCCGGGCACCTCGGCGCCCTCGGTGAGCGCGGGCTCGACCCGCTTGGCGAGGACCTTGCCGAGCTCCACGCCCCACTGGTCGAAGGAGTCGATGTTCCACACCGCGCCCTGCACGAACACCTTGTGCTCGTAGAGGGCGATGAGCTGGCCGAGCACCGAGGGGGTCAGCCGGCGGGCGAGGATCGTGGTCGTGGGGTGGTCGCCCCGGAACGTCTTGTGGGCCACCAGTTCCTCGGGCACGCCCTCCGCGCGCACCTCCTGCGGGGTCTTGCCGAAGGCCAGCGCCTGCGTCTGGGCGAAGAAGTTGGCCATCAGCAGGTCGTGCTGTGCCCGGAGCTCGTCGCCCAGCCCGGCGAGCGGCTCGGCGAAGCCGATGAAGTCGGCCGGGACGAGCTTGGTGCCCTGGTGGATCAACTGGTAGTAGGCGTGCTGTCCGTTGGTGCCGGGCGTGCCCCACACCACGGGGCCGGTCTGCCAGTGCACCGGCCGGCCTTCGCGGTCCACCGACTTGCCGTTGGACTCCATGTCCAACTGCTGCAGGTACGCCG
>NZ_JBHVYK010000148.1:0-10516 GCF_042880855.1 Streptomyces sp. NPDC058291 | reverse complement strand
GTCCCACAAGACATGATCATCAACGAACAAGATCCACTTTCGCAACAGACCCTAGTGGTCGTTGACGTAATAGTGCGTGGTCACGCTGCCGTAGTCCGGGCCCAGCCAGACCGCGACGCTGATCGATGTGTCTCGGGGAGGTCGTAAATGCCCCCTGCGAAGCACGGGCCGAGGCGCATGAGCCCTCTCCGCCCGAGGCGGTGAGCGTGTACCGGATGTGATACGCGCCGCTCGGGTACTGGACGGCGATCTGGACCCGGGGTGAGAGTCCGTCGGCGTCCGTGTCCAGGACTAGACACTTCTCGGATCAGGCGTCCACCGGTCGCTCGGATCAGGCATCCACCGGTCGCACGGACCAGGCGTCCACCGGTCGCTCGGATCAGGCGTCCACCGGTCGCGCGTTCAGCGGAGGCTCGTGTGAGGCGGTCCCGATGCCCGGCCTGTGGGCGGGGGCGTCGGGGCTCGGGGTGTTGTCGGTGGGTGGGCCTACCGTGGTGGGTGATGGCACAGGCGTGGAAGTGCTCGGGGCTGCGGTGGTCGGCGCGCGGTCCCGTGCTGACGTGGGACGGGGGGCGTCACAGCCCGCTGTCGTGGGGCAAGCGGATCTCCTTCGCGGTGGCGGCGGGGGGTGTGCGGGAGTGCGTCGGGGCCCGCGGGCATCCGTGTCCGCTGCGGGCGGGGATCTCCGGGAGGAGCACGGGGGCCCGGTGCGAGGAGTGCGCGCGGCTGGACCGGGCGCACTCGGTCGCGGCGGACGGGATCGCCGACGATCCGCGGCCGTACCACGTGTACCTCGCATGGTTCGGGCCCGGCCTGGTCAAGGTCGGGATCACGGCGGTCGAGCGCGGGTCGGCGCGGCTGCTGGAACAGGGGGCCGTCTGTTTCACCTGGCTCGGCGCGGGGCCGCTGATGGCGGCCCGGCGCACCGAGGAACTGCTGCGGGCCGCGCTGCGGGTGCCGGACCGCATCCCGTACGCGGTGAAGCGGGCGGTGCGGGCCGCGCTGCCGACGGGGGAGGAGGAACGGGCGGACGAGGTGCGGGAGGTGTACGGGAAGGCCGTGCAACTGGGCGGCTGGCCCGAGTCCTTGACGCGCGAGCCCTTCCGATCCGTCGACCACGTCGGGGCGTTCGGGCTGACCGACGCGCCCGCCGCTTCGGGGGAGGTGCGCCAACTCGTCGCCGGGGGGTCGCTGAGCGGAGAGCTGGTGGCGGCCGCCGGACCCGATCTGCATCTCGCCGCGCCGGACGGGGTGGTCGTCCTCGACACACGGCTGATGCGGGGGTGGGAGCTGGTCCCGGCCGCGAGCGGTGACATCTCCTTTCCGGTCCGTGACTTCGAGGCTCCGGCGGACCATCGCCAGGACGGCCTGTTCTGAGCCCGGCTCGCACGTGCCGGGCGCGGGAAGCGGCTCCCGCGCGCTCGGGTCTCGCCAAGGCGGGGCACAGGGAAGGCGCTGAGCGCCGGGGTGCGGAGGGCCGCGGGGGAATGCGGGCCGCGAGGGGGCGGAACGGGTCGTTCACGGGCATTGCGGCTCGCGTGACCGGGGCTCGGCAAGCGGTTCCCAGGTGTTGCCTGAGAGGCGCCTGTGCGTTTCTCAGGTAAATCACAGACTGGTGAAAGAGTGCTCTCAGGGGGCCCCGACAAGGTGTCCACCATGACCACGACCTCGCCCCAGGGGCGCACCGAACTGCTGAGGCCGGACGGGAGCCCCGTCCGAGTGCTTGTGGTGGACGACGAGATGTCGATCACCGAACTGCTCTCCATGGCCCTGCGCTACGAGGGATGGCAGATCCGGAGCGCCGGGGACGGCACGGGCGCCATCCAGACGGCCCGAGAGTTCCGGCCCGACGCTGTCGTCCTCGACATGATGTTGCCGGACATGGACGGGCTGACCGTCCTGGGGCGGCTGCGGCGCGAGCTGCCGGACGTCCCGGTGCTGTTCCTGACGGCCAAGGACGCGGTCGAGGACCGGATCGCCGGTCTCACCGCCGGCGGCGACGACTACGTCACCAAGCCGTTCAGCCTGGAGGAGGTCGTGGCCCGGCTGCGCGGGCTCATCCGTCGTTCCGGCGCCGCCGACCGACGCGCCGAGTCCGTGCTCGTCGTCGGGGACCTCACCCTCGACGAGGACAGTCACGAGGTCTCGCGGGCCGGCGACCACATCCATCTGACGGCCACAGAGTTCGAGCTGCTGCGGTTCCTGATGCGCAACCCGCGCCGCGTGCTCTCCAAGGCGCAGATCCTGGACCGGGTGTGGTCCTACGACTTCGGCGGTCAGGCCAACGTCGTCGAGCTGTACATCTCCTACCTGCGGCGCAAGATAGACGCCGGCCGTGAGCCGATGATCCACACCCGGCGTGGGGCCGGTTACCTGATCAAGCCCGCCGCGTCATGAGCGGGCGACGACGGCCGCGTCCGCAGCAGAGACGAGCGGGTAAGCCGCGCACCCTGCGGACCCGGCTCGTCGTCGTGTCCGTGACCCTGATCGCCGTGGTCTGCGCGCTGATCGGCACCGTGACCACCCTGGTGCTGCGGGACCACCTCTACGGGCAGCTCAACGGCAAACTGGGCGAGGTCGCGGCGCGCGTGGCGCCGCCTCGCGGCTTCGGCGGACCGCCCGGCCAGTTCAAGACCGGCTCCGGCCTGCCCGGCCAGCAGGACAAGACGCGGACGAACGCGCTCGAGGAAGCCACCAAGGGCCCGCAGTCGGACAGCACGATCGCCGCCAAGGTGGTGAACGGCGTCATCACCGACTCCAGGCGCGGCGTGAAGTCCGACGACGACTTCTCGATGAGCTCCAAGAAACTCACGGACGCGCAGGTCAAGGCGCTCAACTCCGTCGCCCGGGACGGCAGGATGCACAGCGTGGACCTCCCCGGACTGGGCACGTACCGGGTCACGTACGCGAGCAACGACAGCTCCGCCTTCTACGTGGGCATCCCGACAGCGGACGTCGACAACACCATCAGCACGCTGATCCTCGTCGAGATCAGCCTCACCGTCGCCGGTCTCGTCGCCGCCACCCTCGCGGGGACCGTGATGGTCAGCGTCGCCACCCGCCCCCTGCGCAAGGTCGCCGCCACCGCCACCCGGGTCTCCGAGCTCCCCCTGCACACCGGCGAGGTCAACCTCAGCGAGCGGGTGTCGGAGGCGGAGACCGATCCGCACACCGAGGTCGGGCAGGTCGGCGCGGCGCTGAACCGGATGCTGAACCACGTCCACAGCGCGCTGCACGCCCGTCAGGAGAGCGAGATGCGGGTCCGCCAGTTCGTCGCGGACGCCAGTCACGAGCTGCGGACGCCGCTCGCCTCCATCCGCGGGTACGCCGAGCTGACCCGGCGCGGACGCGAGGAGGTCGGACCCGACACCAGGCACGCGCTCGGCCGCATCGAGTCCGAGGCCGACCGGATGACCCTCCTCGTCGAGGACCTCCTGCTGCTCGCCCGGCTCGACGCCGGCCGCCCGCTGCAGTTCGAACAGACCGACCTCGTGCCGCTGGTCATCGACACCGTCAGCGACGCCCGCGCCGCCGGACGCGAGCACGTCTGGCGCCTCGAACTCCCCGACGAGCCGGCCCTGGTCTCGGCCGACTCGGCCCGGCTGCAGCAGGTGCTCGTCAACCTGCTGGCCAACGCCCGGACGCACACCCCGCCGGGCACCACGGTCACCGCGCGCGTGCAGCGCCGCGGGCCGTGGCTGTGCGTGGACGTCCAGGACGACGGTCAGGGCATTCCGTCCGATCTGCTCCCGCATGTCTTCGAACGCTTCGCGCGCGGCGACTCCTCGCGCTCCCGCGTCTCCGGCTCGACCGGTCTCGGCCTCGCCATCGTGGAGGCCGTGGCCACCGCGCACGGCGGCGCGGTGACCGTCGACAGCGTGCCCGGACACACCGTCTTCACCCTGCACCTGCCCGCGCTCGGCCCGGTCGTGCCCCAGCCCGCCCCCGAAACGAACTGGCAACTCGACTCACAGGTCGAGCACAGTGCCACCACATGGGTGCGACAGGGCGCCTGACGAAAGTCGACGACATGCGAACCGACTCTTCTCCCGGCACCCTGCCGGCGCGGGAGCACCTCCCGGCCGCCACAGCCGGTACGCCTGTCCTGGACGTAGTGATCCCCGTCTACAACGAGGAGAAGGACCTCCAGCCCTGCGTCCGGCGACTGCACGACCACCTGACGCGTACGTTCCCGTACTCCTTCCGCATCACCATCGCGGACAACGCGTCGACCGACACGACGCCCGCCGTGGCGCGGCGGCTGGAGGCCCGGATCCCGGAGGTGCGGAACTTCCGGCTGGAGCAGAAGGGCCGCGGCCGTGCGCTGCGGACCGTCTGGTCGGCCTCGGACGCCCCGATCCTCGCGTACATGGACGTGGACCTGTCCACCGACCTCAACGCGCTGCTGCCGCTGGTGGCGCCGCTGATCTCCGGTCACTCCGACCTGGCGATCGGCTCCCGGCTGGCCCGTGACTCGCGGGTGGTGCGGGGTCCGAAGCGGGAGTTCATCAGCCGGGCCTACAACCTGATCCTGCGCGGCTCGTTGCAGGCCCGCTTCTCGGACGCGCAGTGCGGCTTCAAGGCGATCCGGCGTGACGTCGCACAACTACTGCTCCCCCTGGTGGAAGACACCGGCTGGTTCTTCGACACTGAGATGCTGGTGCTCGCCGAGCGCGCCGGTCTCCGTATCCACGAGGTGCCGGTCGACTGGGTCGACGACCCGGACTCCACGGTGCACATCGTGAAGACGGCGACCGACGACCTGAAAGGGGTGTGGCGCGTGGGCAAGGCCCTGGCCACCGGTTCGCTGTCCCTCCACCGGCTCCGCCGCCCGTTCGGCGACGACCCGCGCGACCGCGACATCCAGGACGTGCCCAAGGGCCTCGCCCGTCAGCTCGTCGGATTCTGCGTCGTCGGCGGTCTGTCCACCCTCTTCTACCTCCTGCTCTACAGCGGTTTCCGCCAGTTCAGCGGTTCGCAGGTGGCCAACGCGCTCGCCCTGCTGGTCTCCGCGGTCGCCAACACCGCCGCCAACCGTCGGCTGACCTTCGGGGTGCGGGGCGGGGGCGGGGCCGTCAAGCACCAGGCACAGGGCCTGGTCGTCTTCGGCATCGGCCTCGCGCTGACCAGCGGTTCGCTCGCCGCGCTGAACGCGGCGACCTCCGAGCCCGCGCACTCCACCGAGCTGGCGGTGCTCATCGCCGCCAACCTCGCCGCGACGGTGCTGCGTTTCCTGCTCTTCCGCGTGTGGGTGTTCTCCGACCGGCGGGACGGTGAGGACCCGGCGACGACGCCCGAGGCCGCCGCCTCCGCTCCGGCCCCCGCCGCTCCCGCGGGCCCGTCGTCCGGGACGTATCCGCCTGCGGGCCCGTCGTCAGCGGCGTACCCGCCCGCGGACGCGTCCTCGACGGCGTCTCCGACGACCACGTCCGCGCAGGCCGGCGGCCCCTTCGTGCCGCTGCCCCAGCGCCCGGTCCCGCCCGGGAGCCCGGGCGCCCACCCGCACGCCACCGCCCGCCCGCACGCCACCGCCCACCCGCACGACGGCGCCGCCCAGGCCACCTCGCCTCTTCGCGCCGACGAAGCCGGGGACGGCGCCTGGAGGGACGCCACCCTGCGGTTCCAGCCGGTGCGCCCCCACGACACCGACCCGGGGGACGTCCGATGACCACGCATCTCGACCAGCCGACTGCCTGGGGCCCGCCCCCCGCCGCCGCTCCGCAGGATCCGGCCGTCCCGGCCCCCGGCGCGGGCGAGCCCGAGCAGCCCCTGCCGCGCAGGCTCTGGCGCGGCCGGCCGGAGGACCCCCGCTGGGCCCGCCCGGCCCTCCTCGCTCTGCTGGCGGCCACGCTCGTGCTCTACCTCTACAACCTGAGCGCCTCCGGTTACGCCAACCCCTTCTACTCCGCGGCCGTCCAGGCCGGCAGCCAGTCCTGGAAGGCCCTCTTCTTCGGCTCGCTGGACGCGGGCAACGCCATCACCGTCGACAAGCCCCCGGCCTCGCTGTGGCCGATGGCGCTGTCGGTCAGGATCTTCGGTCTGAGCTCCTGGGCGATCCTCGCGCCCGAGGTGCTGATGGGCGTCGGCTCGGTCGCCGTCGTGTACGCCTCCGTGCGCCGCCGGTTCAGCCCCGCGGCCGGTCTGATCGCGGGTGCGGTGCTCGCGCTGACCCCGGTCGCCGCGCTGATGTTCCGGTTCAACAACCCGGACGCGATGCTGGCCCTGCTGATGGCCGTGGCCTGCTACTTCACGGCCCGCGCGGTGGAGGACGGCCGCACGAGGTGGCTGGTGTGGGCCGGGGTCGCGATCGGCTTCGCGTTCCTCGCCAAGACGTTGCAGGCGTTCCTGATCCTGCCGCCGCTGGCGCTCGTGTACGCGGTGTGCGCGCCGGTGCCGGTGAGGAAGCGGTTCGGCCAGCTGGCCGTCGCCACGGGCGCGCTCGTCGTGTCCGGCGGCTGGTGGGTCGCGATCGCCGAACTGTGGCCCGCGTCCTCCCGCCCGTACATCGGCGGCTCGCAGAACAACTCCTTCCTGGAGCTGACCTTCGGCTACAACGGTCTCGGCCGCCTCAACGGCGAGGAGACCGGCAGCGTCGGCGGGGGCGGTGGCGGCGGCAACACCGGCCAGTGGGGCGCGACCGGCTGGGACCGGATGTTCAACTCCGAGATCGGCGGGCAGATCTCCTGGCTGCTGCCGGCCGCGCTGATCCTGCTGGCCGGCGGGCTGGTGGCGACACGGAAGCGGAAGCGGACGTCCACGAGCCGGGGCCTGTTCCTGGTCTGGGGCGGCTCGCTGCTGATCACCGTGGCCGTCTTCAGCTACATGGCCGGCATCTTCCACCAGTACTACACGGTCGCGCTCGCCCCCTACATGGCCGCCGTGATCGGCATGGGCGCCGGGATCCTGTGGGAGCAGCGGGCCGAGATCTGGGCCTCGATCACCCTCGCGGCCTCGGTCGTGGCGGCCGCGGGCTGGAGCTACGTCCTGCTCGACCGCACCCCCGACTACCTGCCCTGGCTGAAGTGGCCGGTCCTGATCGGCGGGCTGGCCGCCGCGCTCGGTCTGACCTTCGCGGGCCGGATCGACCGTCGGCTCGCCCTCGCCGCGGCCTCCGTGGGCCTGGTGGCCGCGCTGGCCGGTCCGACGGCGTACACCGTCAGCACGCTGCGGGACGGCCACACCGGCTCCATCGTGACGGCCGGTCCGGCCGGCGCGAGCATGATGGGCGGCGGCCCGGGAGGCGGCGGCGCCGGCCGCGGCGGCTTCGGCGGCGGCCCCGGCGGCCAGAACCAGCGGAACCAGCAGGGCGGCGGCACGGGCGGTTTCCCCGGTGGGGGCATGCCGGGCCAGAACCAGCAGAACGGCAACGGCGGCACGCAGAACGGCAACGGCGGCACGCAGAACGGCAACGGCGGCACGCAGGGCCGCGGGCAGGGGCAGAACCAGCAGGGCGGCATGCCCGGCGGGCAGGCCGGTGACGGCGGGGGCATGGGCGGCGGCATGGGCGGCGGTGTCGGCGGTCTGCTGAACGGCGCCTCGGTCACCGACCAGGCCAAGAAGCTCCTGGCGGCCGACTCCGGGAAGTACACCTGGGCGGCGGCCGCGATCGGCGCCCAGAACGCCGCGAGCTACCAACTGGCCACGGGTGACGCGGTGATGGCGATCGGCGGCTTCAACGGGACCGACCCGTCCCCGACGCTCGCGCAGTTCGAGAAGTACGTCGCCGACGGCCGGATCCACTACTTCATCAGCAGTGGCTCGGGCGGCGGCATGGGGGGTGGCAGCAGCGGCACGTCCTCGCAGATCACCTCCTGGGTCGAGGCCCACTTCGAGAAGGTGACGGTCGGATCGGCCACCTTCTACGACCTGACGCAGAAGTCGGGCAGCTGAGCGGCGGCTGTGGGCCGGAGCGGCTGACCGGCTGCCTGCCCGACTGAAGCGGGCGCGGGGCAGGGCGGGGAAGAGGAAGGGAGGAAGGGCGGTGGCCGAGTGCCACCGCCCTTCTTCGTGCCCGCGCCTGCACGCCCTCCGCTTCCCTCCGCTTCCCTCCGCGTCCTTCCGCGTCCTTCCGCGTCCTTCCCGGCCCGTGTCTCGAAGCCGCCAGCGGCCGCCGTGCTCGTGGGCGGCTCCGCTTAGCATCGTCAGCAGAGACCGGAAGTCCAGGAAGGTGCCTCGCCATGGCCGAGACCGCCAGGGATGCCGCGCGGCACAGCGTGTGGCTGGAGGGCAGGGCGCGTCGGCGTGGGCGGGGCGGGGGACAGCCTTCGGGGCTCGACCGGGACCGGATCACCGAGGTCACCGTGCGGCTGCTGGACGCCGAGGGGCTGGCCAGGTTCTCCATGCGGCGGCTGGCGGCCGAGCTCAACGTGACGGCGATGTCGGTGTACTGGTACGTCGACACCAAGGACGACCTCCTCGAGCTCGTCCTGGACACGGCCTTCGGCGAGCTGGAGGAACTGCCCGACCCGCGGGACGAGTACGCCGACTGGCGCGATCAGATCCGGGCGCTGGCCACGGCCTACCGCGGGCTGCTGGTCCGGCACCCCTGGCTGTCGCCGCTCGCCGGCCGCTACCTCAACATCGGCCCGAACTCGCTGCGCTTCGCGCGCACGGTCCAGCAGGTGGTGCTGCGCACCGGTCTGCCCGCGCACGGCGTCACCGGCGCGATCTCGGCCGTCTGCCGGTTCGTGTACGGCTACGGGACGATCGAGGGCCACTTCTTCGCGCGGGTCGCCGACACCGGACTGACCCCGGACGAGTACTTCCGCAACGCCATGACCGCCACGGCCGAGGCTCCGGAGACCGCCGACATCGTCGAGCGGTCCCGGAACCTCATGGCGGCCCGCGGCGGCGACACCGTCGCGGAGATGATGGACCGCGACTTCGCCTTCGCCCTGGACCTGCTGGTGGCCGGCATCGAGGCGATGGTGCGGTGCGGCTGAGCCCGCGCCCGGCGCCGGGGCCGGCCGGATCTCAGTCCTGCGGGGCGAGCCGGGCCGGGAAGCCGCCGGTGGCCACCGGGCCCCAGCGCTGCGGGGTGATCCGGATGATCGACTTGCCCTGCTTCAGCATGGCCTGCCGGTACTCGTCCCAGTCCGGGTGCTCGCCGGCGATGTTGCGGTAGTACTCCACCAGGGGCTCGACGGACTCCGGCGTGTCGATGACCTCGGCGGTGCCGTCGATCTGGACCCAGGGCCCGTTCCAGTCGTCGCTCAGCACGAGGACGCCCACCCGGTCGTCGCGCTTGGCGTTGCGCGTCTTGGCCCGCTCGGGATACGTGGAGACGACGATGCGCCCCGAGTCGTCGACCCCGCAGGTCAGCGGCGAGGCCTGGGAGCTGCCGTCGGTGCGCCGGGTCAGCAGGACGGCGCGGTGACGGGGGCGGACGAAGTCCAGCAACTCGTCCAGGGAGACCTTGGTGTTCGTCGCGATGTTCGGTGCCATGGGGCCAGCGTAGGCGGCCGGCCCCCGGTTCGGGCCGACCCTGCCGGGCCCGCGCGCGGCCCTCGTCCCGGCCCCGTGCCCGCCGGCTTCCGTGCCCGGTCCTACGCCTGGGGCAGGGCGTCGCCCTGGACGGCCTGGACGTCCAGTTCCACCTTCAGGGTCGTGCCGATGGCCGCGATGCCCGCCTGGACGACCTGGTTGTAGTTCATGGCGAAGTCCTCGCGCCGCAGCTCCGTGGTGGCCCGGAAGGCCGCCCGGGTGCCGCCCCACGGGTCCGACCCGGTGCCCAGGTAGGCCAGCTCCAGGTTCACCGGGCGGGCGACGCCGTGCAGGCAGAGGTCGCCGTGGACGGTCCAGCGGTCGGGCCCGGCCGGGGTCAGACCGGTCGAACGGTAGGTGATCTCCGGGTACGTCTCGACGTCCAGGAAGTCCGCCGAGCGCAGGTGGGTGTCGCGCAGGGCGTTGCCCGTGTCGATGGAGGCCGCCCGGATCACCGCCTCCACGCGGGACCCGGCGACGTCGTCCGGGGCGACCTCGATGGCCGCCGTGAAGTCCGTGAACCGGCCGCGGACGCTGGAGATGCCCAGGTGCTGCGCGACCGCGCCGACGGTCGAGTGCGCGGGGTCGACGGTCCAGGGACCGGGCGGGGGCAGTTCCGTGCCGCCCTGCCGGGCCAGGGTCAGGGTTCCCACCTCCGCACGTCCGCTCGCCGTGACGATCGCGCTGGCGGCCGTGGGCGCGTAACCGACGGCCGTGACGATCACCGTGTAGGCGCCCGGGGCGAGCTCGGTGGCGTCCCGTACGGCGCCCTCCGCGTCGGCCTCGGCGCGCAGCACCTGGCCGCCCGCGATGTCGGTCACGGTGACGACCGCGTGCGACACGGCCCACCCGTCCCGCGTGCGGATCTTCGCGGTCAGTCCCATCTCACGTACTCCTCAACTGCGAAAAAACTGCGACAACCGGAACCGGGCCCGGGGGGGGGGCGCCCCCCACCCCGCCCGGCCCCAACACAGTAACGGCAAAACACCCGGGGTGGGCAGGTACAAAGAGTTGCCCGCCAACCCCCCCCCCC
>NZ_JBHVYK010000147.1:0-10534 GCF_042880855.1 Streptomyces sp. NPDC058291 | reverse complement strand
GGGCGGGACCTGCGAGGGACCCACCGCGCGGGGGCCGCGGCGCGGGCGCCGCTCCCGCCCGGAGGCGGGTCGTCGGACGGCCGCTTATCGTGATCGAGGGCGCCGTCCCCGGACCGCTGCGGGCGTCCCTGGAGGCATTGATGCTGGCCAAGCTGTCGACGCGGCCCGGGCTGCGACGCTGTGCGCTCGCCGCCGGCGCCGTACTGACCCTGATCGGTGCGGGCCTGCCGACGACCGTCGCGACCCGGACCGCGGACGCGGACGACCCGCCCGACCTGTCCCGCTTCCACGGCCAGAAGGTCGCCTGGTCGGCGTGCAAGGGCGACGGCATGCCCAAGGATCTGCAGTGCGCCAAGGTGACCGTCCCGCTCGACTACGCCCACCCCGGGAAGGCCACCCTCGACCTCGCGCTCGCCCGATACCGGGCCACCGGTCACAAGCGCGGCTCCGTCGTACTCGACTTCGGCGGTCCCGGCGGCGCCGGGGTCCCCGAACTCGCCCACGGCGGCAAGGAGTTCCTGGATCTGACCGACGGCTACGACGTGGTCGCCTTCGACCCCCGGGGCGTCGGGCGCTCCTCCCCCGTCAGCTGTGGGAGCGGGGAGGACAACGGGCTGGCCTCACTGGACGACGACACGGCGCTCGGCGATCCGCGGACACTCCTGGCCCGGCTCAAGAAGGCCGCCGCGGACTGCGCCGAGCACTCCGGGCCGGTCCTGCCGCACATCGGCACCGTCGACGCGGCACGGGACATGGACGTGATACGCCAGGCGCTCGGCGACAAGAAGCTCAACTACCTCGGCTTCTCCTACGGCAGCCGGCTCGGCGCGGTCTACGCCGCCCAGTTCCCCGCCAAGGTGGGCCGCATGGTCCTCGACGGCGTCGACACGCTGACCGAGCCGCTCAGCGAGCAGGGCCTCGCGGGCGCGCGGGGGCAGCAGGTGGCGCTGGACGACTTCGTCGGCTGGTGCGCGAAGGACATCGCCTGCCCCTTCGGGCAGGATCCGCGCATGGCGCGCGAGCAGGTCGTGCGGCTGGTCCGCTCGCTCGACGAGGACCCGTTGCCGACGGACTTCGGCGCCGACTTCACCGGCCAGGACCTGGTCGGCGCCCTCGGGCAGGGGCTGTACAGCAAGGAGCTGTGGCCGTTGCTGGAGCGGGCGCTGGCCCAGCTGGTCGAGAGCGGCGACGCCAGTGGCGTCCTGGGCTTCGCGGGCGGCGGCTTCGCGCTTCCGCTGCCCTTTCCGCTCCGGTCGCCGGGCGGCGGGGCCTCGCCCGGTGCGCTGGTCGACGCCGAGGACGTCCCCCTGGACAACCTGCCGGCGGCGCTGATGGCGATCAACTGCGCGGACGACCCCGACCGCCCGACCGCCCGGCAGGTCACCGCGGATCTCGAACGGCTGCGGGCCGCCTACGACAAGGCGTCGCCGATCTTCGGCCGCTACCGGCTGACCGAGGTCCTGATGTGCTACGGCCGCCCCAAGGGCACCGCCTTCGTCCGCGACGAGGTGAAGAACCTGAGCACGCCGAAGATGCTCCTGGTCGGCACGCGCGGCGACCCGGCCACGCCGTACCGCTGGACCGTGGAGACGGCGAAGCGGCTCGGGCCGTCGGCCGTGGTGCTCGACAACCGGGGCGAGGGGCACACCGGGTACGGGTCGTCCAAGTGCGTGCACCGCAAGGTCGACGACTTCCTGCTGTACGGCTCCCTCCCGCCCAGCGGCAGCTCGTGCGGGCCGGACGCGGACACCGGCTGAGTGGCCCGCTTCTGGCCGTTGCTGTTCGTCGCCCTGACCGCCGCCGGGTCGGCGCCGGCCGCGTTCCTGGCGTCCGCCCGCTGGTGGTTCGCGGCCGGCCCCGCGCTGGCGCTGACCTGCGTGGGCGGCTGGGACCTCCTGCAGCGGCGCCACTCCGTGCGGCGCAACCACCCGCTGGTCGCCCACGCCGGACGGCTGGGACGTCTCGCCGGGGGGCCGCCTCCCCGGGCGGACGCGGTGCGGGAGCCCCCTGCCGACGCGTGGGACGGGCCGGAGTACCTGGTGCCGTCGCTGCGGCCGGTCGAGGCGTCCGAGGAGCCGCCGTCGGTGCGGGTGGGCGGACCCCACTGCTCGCAGCCCTACGACATGGCGCTGCTCAACGTCTCCGCGATGAGCTTCGGGGCGCTGTCGGGGCCCGCGGTCCTCGCCCTCAACCGGGGCGCCGCGCTGGGGCGTTTCGCGCAGGACACCGGGGAGGGCGGGCTGTCGGAGCATCACCTGCGCGGCGGCGGCGACCTCGTCTGGGAGATCGGGACGGGGTACTTCGGCTGCCGCTGCGACGACGGCGGCCTGGACCTGCGGGAGTTCGCGGACAAGGCGGCGCTGCCCGAGGTGAGGTGCGTGTCGCTGAAGCTGTCGCAGGGGGCGGCGCCGGGCACGGGCGCGGTGCTGCCGGGGGTGAAGGTGAGCGTCGAGGTGGCGCGCGAGCGAGGCGTCCCGGTGGGCGTGGACGTGGTGTCGCCGCCCTCGCACCGGATGTTCTCGACGGCGCGGGAACTGGTGCTGTTCGTGGCCCGGCTGCGGGACGCGGCGGGCGGCAAGCCGGTCGGGCTGAAGCTGTGCGTGGGGGCGCGGCGCGAGTTCCTTGCGGTGTGCCGGGCGATGCTGGCGGAGGGGGTGGCCCCGGACTTCGTCGTCGTCGACGGGGCGGAGGGCGGCACGGGCGCCCCGCCGTCGGTGTCGGCCGGGCGGCTCGGCATGCCGCTCACCCAGGGGCTCGTCACCGTGCACAACGCCCTGGTCGGCGCCGGGCTGCGGGACCGGGTGCGGATCGGCGCGAGCGGCCGGGTGGCCACGGGCTGGGACGTCGTCAGGCGCCTCGTCCAGGGCGCCGACTACACGAACGCCGCCCGCGCGATGATGCTCGCCGTCGGCTGCGTCCGCGCCGGGCGCTGTCACACCGGCGGATGCCCGGCGGGCGTGGCGACGCAGGACCCGCTGCGCGCCCGCGGCCTGCATGTGGCCGACAAGGCCCGGCGGGTCGAGCGCTACCAGCGGGAGACGGTGCGCGACGCCGTGCGGATCATGGCGGCGATGGGCGTGCGCGAACCGGGCGAGCTCACCCCCGCCCACCTGGTCCGACGGGTCGCCGGGGGCGCGGAACGCTCGTACGCGGACCTGTACGAGTGGCTGGCGCCGGGAGAACTGCTCGCCGGGCCGCCGCCGTCCTGGGAGTCGGACTGGAAGGCGGCGGATCCGGACGGCTTCGGCTGACGGCCGTGCACGGCCCGTCGGGCGGCTACGCGGGCTTGACGGTCACGAAGGCGTCGATCGCGGCGGTCAGCTCGGCCGGCTTCTCGACGGGAAGTTCGTGGCCGGCGTCGATGATGCGGACGACGGCGTCCGGGTAGGCCATCGCCATCCGCAGCATCTGCCGCACCGGGAGCTGGATGTCGTGGTAGCCGTGGATCATCAGGGTGGGGGCCTGGATCTCGCCGACCCGGTCGAGGACGTCGAAGGCGCGCATGGCGCCGTACAGCGTCATGACCACCTCGCGCGGGGTGTCGGCGGAGGCCTTGACGCAGGCGCGGATCTCGTCCTTGGGGTAACCGGGGGCGAAGGCGCGCTGGATGTTGGCGGCCACGAACATCTTGAAGGGGACGAGCGTGGAGGCGCCCATGAGCAGGCCCCTGCCCCGGCTGTAGGTCATCCGGCCGATGGAGTTCACCAGCACCATGCGCTCGACCCGCTCCGGGTGGGAGAGGGCGACGGTCTGCGCGATCATGCCGCCCATCGAGTGGCCCACGAGCACGCACCGCCGGACGTCGAGGTGGTCGAGCAGGGCGAGGAGGTCGGCCGCCAGTTCCGCGACCGTCCTCACGCCCGCGCCGCCGCTCTCGCCGTGCCCGCGCAGGTCGAGCCGGATCACCCGGCGCTTACCGGCGAAGTGCGCCAGCTGGTGGTCCCAGCGGCGCCGGTTCGCCGTCCAGCCGTGCACGAACACCAGGGGCACGCCGTCGCCGTCCCGCGGCCCCTCGTCGTCGTACGTCAGGGCTGCGCCGTCGACTTCGAGCTGCGGCATGGTGCCTCCTGCGATCCTGTCCCGGTTACTGACGCGTACGGTAACCGGCGGCCGGGGTCGCCGTCACCGGCGCACCCCGAGAAGTCGCGGGCGGCGGCGGAGCCGTGCGGCCGCGTGTGCCGGTCCCGCGCCGAGTGCCCGGCATGCGTTCGTCGGCGTTCGTCGAGCCGCGTCTGAAGACCGGCGCCGACCGCGCTTCGTGCCGGACGGCGCCCTGGGCGGGACGGACGGGCTCGCCGGCGTGCCGCGCCGTCGGGGTGCCGGCCGGGCCGGTCCGGCCGTCACCCCGGCGGCGTACGCTACGGCGTGATCGTCGACCCGGGAGGAGACCGCACGTGGCCGACCTGCTGGGCGTTGCGGTGCTGGGCGCCGGACACATGGGCGCGGACCACATACGCCGTCTCGATCGCGTGGTGAGCGGAGCCAGGGTCGTCGCCGTCGCCGACCCGGACGCCGCGCGCGCGAAGGAGGCCGTCGCCGGGATCGAGGCGGTGACCGTCCACACGGACGTGCAGGCCGCGCTCGACGCGCCCGGCGTCGAGGCCGTGCTGATCGCCTCACCCGGTCCCGCGCACCGGGAAGCGCTGCTCGCGGCCTTCGCACGGGGCCTTCCGGCGCTGTGCGAGAAGCCCATGACGCCGGACTCGGCCGGGGCGCTGCGGGTGATGGAGGCGGAGGCCGCGCTGGGTCGCCGGCTGGCGCAGATCGGGTTCATGCGGCGTTACGACGCCGAATACCGCCGGCTCAAGGCACTGCTGGACGACGGGCGCCTCGGACGGCCGCTGATGCTGCACTGCGTGCATCGCAACGTCTCCTCGCCGCCGGGCTTCACCAGCGCGATGCTGGTCGACAGCTCGGTGTCGCACGAGATCGACGCGGCTCGCTGGCTGCTCGGCCAGGAGCTGACCGCGGTGACGGTGCTGCGCCCGCGCGTGTCCTCGGGCGCCCCACAGGGCCTGCAGGACCCGCAGTTCGTGCTCTTCGAGACCGAGGGCGGCGCGCTGGTGGACGTGGAGGTCTTCGTCAACTGCGGCTTCGGCTACCAGGTGCGCTGCGAGGCGGTGTGCGAGGCGGGCGGCGCGCGCATCGGCGACGACCACGGGATGCTGGTCACCGCACGGGGCGCCGTCGGCGCGGACGTGCCCCGGGACTACCTGGTGCGGTTCGCGGACGCCTACGACCGCGAGGTGCAGGCCTGGGTCGACGCGACCCGGCGGGGCGAGGTGACCGGGCCGAGCGTGTGGGACGGCTACGCGGCCGCCGTCGTCGCCGAGGCCGGGGTCAGGGCGTTGGAGAGCGGCGCGCGCACCGCCGTGGAACTCGCCCCGCGTCCGGGCCTGTACGCCGAGAGCGATCGCTGAGGCCGGGCGGGCCTCAGACGTTGCCGAGGAGGGCCTGCAGCCCCTGGTCCACCGCGGCGGAGACGTCCTCCCGCCCCGCGGCGACGACCGCGTGGCTGCGCACCAGGAAGCGGCGCAGGGCGCCCGTGTCGAACTGGAGGAGGGCCATCCCGAGCGGGGAGTGGAACTCCATCACGGTGAGGGCCCGTCCGCAGGGCCAGATGTGCACGTCGCCGCTTCCGGCCGGGCCGCTCACGCCCTCCTCCAGCAGGCCGCGGCCGAACGTCCAGGTGACCGCCTCGCCCGCGAGGGAGACCTCCGGCGGGAAGTCGACGTGCACGGCGAAGGGGTCGGCGGAGTGGTAGCGGAGCGTGGCGGGCACGGGCAGCTCCTGGTCCTCCGCGGTGATCAGCCGGGCGCGGACGGGTTGTTCCAGAGTGATGTCCATGCATGTACGACCTCGCGGAGCCCGTTCGCATTACGCGAAAGCGGGTTCCATTTCTGTGACGTGCGTCACACCGCGGAAACGAGGGGACACAGAGCCGTCGAACACCTGACCGACGGTCCTCCCGGGCCCCCCACGTGTCCCCCAAGTCACGTACGTCTCATACGACTTGAGTACCCTGCGACCCACTCCACCGGCAAGACCGCACACCCCCCGGAAGACACTGGCATATGCCAGAAGCACCACCGAATCGGGTGTTGCCAAAGCCCTTACACGTCGTCGCGCGCTGTGCGACAGTCGTGACGGCCCTTGCGCCGGCCCCTCGCCGTACCGTCCCGTATCGGAGTGCGTCATGCCGCCCCATGTCTCCGCGGACCGCTCAGCCGCCCAGCCGCCAGGGCGTGGCCCGGTCGACGCGCTGATCACGCAGACGCGACGGCTCAAGGGCGACATGGACGCCGTCCGGCTGGGCGCGCAGGGCGACGGCACGGACCCCCAGGGCCGCTGGCAGCGCGCGCTGTACGACCTCGCACGGCATCAACTCGACGATCTCGACGCGCACCTGGCCCAGTTACGGGACGGCCCGCCGAACGCGCCGGCCGCGCGGACCGCGCCCGCCGCGCCGGCGCACCGGCGCGAGTCACTGCTCAGCCGGGTCGGCAGCGCCGAGTGGAACCTCCTGACGGACGAGGCCTTCTGGTCCGACGAGCTCCACCGCATCCTCGGCCGCGATCCCGCCGCCCCTGCCCTCACGCTCGACGAACTGCCCTCGCTGGTCCTGGAGGAGGACCGGCCGAAGCTGACCGCGATGGTCACCGACTGCCTGGTCGACGCCCGGCCCATCGACGGGGAGTTCCGCGTCGTCCGGCCGGACGGCGAGCCCCGCACCGTGCACATGATGGGCGAGCCGGTGCTCGACGCCGAGGGCGGCACCGCCTCGATGTGGGCGGTGCTGCGCGACGTCAGCGAACTGCGCCGCAGCCAGCGGGCGGTGCGTGAGAGCCGCGACTCGCTCCAGCGGCAACGGCACACGGCCGCGCAGAGCGAACACCGGCTCGCGGTCGAACTGCGCGAGGCGGTCCTGCCGCAGTGGGGCGGCGTTCCGAGCCCGCCGACCCGAGGCGCCGGCTCCCTCGACCTCGCCGCCCGCCACCTGCCCGCCGCCACGACGTCGCTGATCGGCGGCGACTGGTACGACGCGCTCGAAGTCCCCGACGGGAGAACCCTGCTGGGCGTCGGCGACCTCGCCGGCCAGGGCCCCGCCGTGACCTCCCACACGGCGATGACGCTGGGCGCCCTGCGGGGCATGGCCATGGCGGGCACCGAGCCGGCCCAGCTCATGGCCTGGCTGAGCCAGCTGCTGGACGCCGCCGGCCGGCCCGCCCTGGGCAGCGCCCTGTGCTGCACCTACCGGCCGGACACCCGCGTCCTGACATGGGCGCAGGCCGGACACCCCGCCCCCCTGCTGTTCCGGGCGGGGGCGGGACGCCGACTGGACGCACCGGAGGGCGTGCTTCTGGGGGCCACCTCGCACGCCGCCTACGGGCAGGCCGAGGAGACCCTCGAAGAAGGCGACGTGCTCCTGCTGCACACCGAGGGACTCGCGCCCGCCGACCGCCTCCTCGGCCTCGCCCCCCTCCTGACCGGGGCCCCCACCGCGCAGGACTGCGTGCGGACGGTCGTGGCGGAGTGCGGCGAGAGCGGACGCGATCACGAGGCCTGCGTGCTCGTCGCCCGCGTCACCCGGTGACGGCCCCCTGCATGTCGTTGACGAACGCGACGGACTCCGGCTCGCTCACGCCCGGGCGTTGTCGCCGGGCCGCACTCCCTTCTGCTTCGGCAGCGCCAGCCTGATCTCCTCGCGCAGCTCGCTGATCCGGGGGGAGTCGGCGTACTGAGCGGTGAGCCGGTACATCTGACTCAGCCGGTCCCAGGTGCGCCGGGAGGAGTTCGACCCCATCGACATCAGCGCCAACCGCGCGAACCGGTCCGCCTGTTCGGGATCGTTCGCGATGAAGCAGGCGGACGCCATGGACAGATGGTCGAAGATCTTCGACCGTTCCCGGCCGTCGACGCGCAGCGCCAGCGCCTTCTCCGCGTAGTACTGGGCGTGCGCGGCCGCCTGCGGCTCGAACTCGGCCAGTGTGCGGTACGCCAGGGCCTGCATCCCGTACAGATCCTCGTCCTTGAAGGTCTGCATCCAGGACGGCGGGGTGAGGTCCCCCCGGTCGGAGACGAACAGGTCCTCCGCCCGGCCGAGGGTGCGGCGCATGGCCTGCCCCTTGCCCATCGACGCCTGCGCCCAGGCCTCGATGGTGTGGAACATCGCCCGGGTCCGCGGCAGCACGTCTTCGCCGGAGCCGGACTGGGCGAGCTTCATCAGGTCGAGGGCGTCGTCGGGCCGTCCGAGGTGGACCATCTGACGGGCCGCCCGGGACAGCGCCTCGCCGGCGCGGGGCCGGTCGCCGCCCTCGCGTGCGGCATGGGCGGCGATGATGAAGTACTTCTGGGCCGTCGGCTCCAGGCCGACGTCGTGCGACATCCAGCCCGCGAGGACCGCGAGGTTGGCCGCGACGCCCCACAGGCGCCGCTGGAGATGGGCGGGGTGGCGGTAGGCGAGAATGCCGCCCACTTCGTTGAGCTGTCCCACGACGGCCTTGCGTTGCAGCCCGCCTCCGCGGGCCGCGTCCCAGGCCCGGAACACCTCGACCGAGCGCTCCAGTTCGTCGACCTCCTCCGTGCCGATCGGAGCGGCCTCGTAGCGGTCGAACCCGGACTGGTCGGCATGGTGGAGGAGGGGGTGGTCGATGACAGGAGCGTCGGCGGAGAGGGTGGGGTCGGTGTGCAGCCACTGGTACATGGCACTGCTGAGTGCTGATCCCGCGGCGAGCGCGGCACCCGCGCCCACCAAGCCGCGTCGGTTGAGCATGAGGTCCATTCCCGTGAATTCGGTGAGGACCGCGGCAGTCCGTTCGGGCGCCCACGGCACGCCGTCGGGATGTTCCGCACTCCCGCCGCCCGGCCGCTTCCCTGTACGCCCGTGCCGGACCAGACCGAGGTCCTCGATGGTCACGACACGGCCGAGACGCTCGGTGAACAGAGCCGCCAGCACCCGCGGCACCGGATCGCGCGGGATCTCTCCCGTGTCGATCCACCGCCGCACCCGGGAGGTGTCGGTCGACAGCTGGGGGTGGCCCATGGCCGCCGCCTGCCGGTTGACCAGCCTCGCGAGTTCGCCCTTGGACCAGCCGGCCAGGCCGAACAGGTCCGCAAGGCGGGTGTTGGGTTGTCCGCTCACGTCAAGCCCCCAGGTTCTCGGCTGAGTTGA
Organism: Streptomyces sp. NPDC058291; assembly: GCF_042880855.1. Classification (NCBI taxonomy): domain Bacteria; kingdom Bacillati; phylum Actinomycetota; class Actinomycetes; order Kitasatosporales; family Streptomycetaceae; genus Streptomyces; species Streptomyces sp. NPDC058291. Next base: position 1,362 of record NZ_JBHVYK010000147.1, on the reverse strand, counting down.
CAGTAGCCCCGGGAAAGTTGCCGGGCGACTATTCGCCAGGGTTCGCCAGGGTGCGCCAGATGGTGTGCCACGGGGCGACGGGTGTCAGGTAGGAAAGCGCCACCCCGCCCCGGTCGCCGAGGGACATTCCCCAGGGTGACCCGAAAGGGCCGGTCGGGGCAGCGCTCTGACGTCCGGCACACGAAGGGATCTGTTTCTCCCATGTACGCAGCATCGTCCTCCGTGTCCGCCCCGCCCCGGTCGCTGCACACCCGCCCGGGCGGCGGCGGCCCCTATCTCGACCCCGCACGCTCGGCGGGACCCGCGCTTGGCTCGGGCCCGGCCCGGCGCCCCGCGGGGCTCGGCACGCAACCGCTCAGCGGGAGACTCGACCTGTCCGGTCCTCAAGGGGCCCAGCTGCGCGCGGCGATCGCCTCGGTGCACCGTATCTGTCCGGAGTTCTCCCCGGTCCAGGTGCTGCGCCGCAGCGGACGCTCGGTGCTCCTGGTCGGCACGACCGGACGCAGCACGGCCGTCGCCAAGTGCTTACTGGACCACTCCCCCGTATGGGCGGAGCAGGCCAGGCACGAAATAGCCGCGTACCGCACGTTCGTCCGGCACCGCCCCCCCGTGCGGGCGCCGAGACTGATCGCGGCGGACCCGGACAACTGCACCCTGGTCATCGAACGGATGCCGGGACGGGTGGCGGCGCTGCAACGGCACCCCGCCGAGGCCCCGCCGCGCGCCGACGTCAGGGCCGCGCTCGGCGCAATCTGCCGGCTCAACGCCTGGCGACCGCCGGCGGGAACGTTCGACGCGCCGCTGGACTACGCGGCCCGCATCTCCCGCTACCACGAGCTGGGGCTGCTCACCGACCGGGACATGGGTGACCTGCAGAAACTGCTGCACGGCATCGCGGCCTCCGCGGGCCGGCAGGGCATGGGCCAGTTCTGTCACGGTGACGCCCTGCTGTCGAACATCCTTCTCTCACCGGCCGGTCCCGTACTGGTGGACTGGGAGCACGCGGGCTGGTACCTGCCGGGCTACGACCTGGCGACGCTGTGGTCGACGCTGGCCGACGCGCCGGTGGCGCGCCGTCAGATCAGCCAGATCGCCCAGTCGGCGGGACCTGCCGCACGGGACGCCTTCCTGGTGAACCTGATGCTGGTGCTGACCCGTGAGATCCGCACCTACGAGACGGCCGTGCAGCGTTCGATGCACGACACGGCTCCGGTCGCGGGCCACCCGGGCGCGGCGCCGTCCGGTGAGGAACAGCGCCTGCTGCTGCGGCGGCTGCACGACGACTGCCAGCTGGCCCGCCGGGCCGTGCGCGCGGCGGTCGGCACGCGCTGAGGGGCGGAGGTCCGCGGCGCGCCGCATCGG
>NZ_JBHVYK010000146.1:0-10800 GCF_042880855.1 Streptomyces sp. NPDC058291 | reverse complement strand
GTCACCGGCGTTCGGCGCGAGCCGCCGCGCCGGCGAACCCCCGGCGGCGGCGCCGGGAGGCTGGGGAGCCCCCGCGCCCTGCGGATGGCCGTAGGACGACCCGTCGGGCACGGACGAGCCCTGCGGCCCTCCCGCAGACGGAGTCCCCGGACCGGCCGGGTCCGAAGCGTCGAGCGCGGGCGAGACCGCGGTGCGCGGAAGCCCGCTGCCGCCGGACATCAGCGCCGTCTTGGCGTCCGACGCCGTCGACGGCGGGGCCGCCTCGTCGTCCGAACCGCTCAGCGGCGGCGCGAACACGGTCGCGGGCAGCGGCACGGAACGGTCGTCACCCGCGTCGGCGTTCGTGTCCGTCCCCGCCCACGGCGTCGCCCCCACAGGAGCGGGAGCAGGAACCGGGGCGGAAGCGGGACCAGGAACGGAAGCGGGAGCCGCAGGGGCCGCACCCGCGGGCGCCCCGCCCTGCGTCTCGGGCAATCCGCTCCCGGGCGCCCCGCCCTGCGTACGGGGAAGCGACGGGTCGCCGCCGACCGGCGCGCCCGCCGGAACGCCGGCGGCCGCGACGCCCGAACCGGACCCCGGCCCCGACCCGTTCCCCACGGCGCCGGCAGCGGCCGGCTCCGCCGCGTCCCCGGCCTCACCCCGGCCGGCCTCCCGCCGATCCGGAATGCCCAGCTTGTCCGCCGCCTCCTGCAGCCACTCCGGCGGCGACAGCAGGAACGACGTCTGATTCAGGTCCACCCGCGCCGCGGGCGCCGGCACCGCGTCGGCAGGACCCTCCGGACGGCCGTACTCCTCCTCGTACCGGCGGATCACCTCACCCACCGGCGCAGCCGGCCACAACGTGGCCTCCCCGCTGTCCCGGGCGATCACCAGCCGCTGCGCGCCCCCGTCCGAACGCGGGCCCTCCGCCCGGTCCTCGGCCCACACCACGAACCCGAGCCCGAACTCCCGCACCCGCACCTCACGGTGCTGATACGCCGGCACATCCCCGTTGATCCACTCTTCGGCGCGCTCCTGCGCCTGCGCGAACGTCACCATCGTTCAGCTCACTCCCCCGCACCCGCGGACGACACGGACGACACCGGAACCGCCCGCGCGAACCCGCCGTCCACCATCAGATTCGCCACCGTCTCCAGCTCCGGCGGACTACCGGCCAACCGCGACAGGAAGACGTCGAAGTCCTCACCGCACGGCAGCAGCAACCGTTCCACGCGCTCCGCCGGCGACCATCCCGGATCCACGTCCCGCACGTCGTCGTACGCGCAGAACCACACCGAACCGGCCCGCTCGCCCCGCACCTTCACGGCCAGCAGCCCCCCCTGCACGAACGCGACACACAGGTAGTCCTTCGTCAGATGGTCGCGCAGACACTTGTTCACATACACCAGGTCGTTGACCGCGGCCTCGTCCCGCACCGTGAAGAACGGCTGGTCAACCAGCAGACCCAGCTCCGCGTCCAGCGCCGCGCCCACCGGCGCACAACCGCCCGCCGCCTTCAGGAACGACCGGTACGCGCCCGGCAGCCGGTACCCGAGGTCCTCCTCGACCCCCTGCACCTGCAGTTCCGTCACCGCCACACCCGACTTCGGCAGCCGGACATGCGCCGGCCGCGTCTCCTGCAACGGACGCGTCCCGCGCTTCGCCTGATCCACCACCGCCGTCGACACCCCGCCGTGATGCCTGAGCAACGCCTTCACCTCGACCGGCACCAGCTCCAGCCGCCGCGACCCCGCCACGTGATGCCACGTCCAGCCGTGCGGAGTCGCCACCGCGGACACCGTGTCCCACAACTCATGGCCCGAAGCCGCCGAGGCCGCGTTCGCCGACACGTAGTCCGTCAACCGCAACTCGTCCACGCCGAAGCCCTCGGGCGGATCCGCGATCTCCGCGACGGCGCGCGCATACGGCGAGAAATCCGGGTAGCCCCGCTCGTCCACCCGCACACCCCTCGGGTGCCGTGCCGCCCGGACCGGATCCGGGAAATGCACGACCTGCCCGGCGTAGGCCGCGTTCGGCGGCGCGGCCTGCTGCCCGAGCCGACCTGTAGTCATGGCGGTTGCCCCCTGCGGCACTCTGTACGGCCCGCAGCGACCCGTTCCGCTTGCGAACCGGCCCGCCACGCCCCGTATCGACTGTCTTCACCAATCGCCAACGCGCGTCAACCGCGCGCTCACGGTGGCGACAGCCTATGCGGTACGACGACAGCGGTCACCGGCCCTCCGCTTCCGTGACCAGCCGTCACCCCGCCGTGACAGCCAGCCCGAACCCGGGCGTGTCGCACCGCCCCAGCTTCCCCACCCGCCACGCCATTTGGCACCCTGTGACCTTCCGGGGGATGCACGGGAGGGGAAAACGATCATGAACGCGACGCAGACGGGGTCACCCACCGGCAGGTCCGACGACCTGCGCCACCACACCACGGGCGACCACCGCACCGCCCCCACCGGCGAACCGCACACCGCCGCCGGCGACCCCCGAGTCCACTGGTCCACCACCGAAAACCCCCACACCCCCACCCTGCGCCACCGCCGCGACGGCATACTCCCCACCGTCGCCGCCGCCCTCTCCGTCCGCGGCGCCACCCTCACCGGCACCGCCGCCCGCGGCGACCGGCCCCCACCCCTGCACCCCCTCGTCCAGGACTTCCTCGACACCCTCCCCAGCGCCCAACGCGACCGCTTCACCGGCCGCTGCGCCGAAACACTCCTCATCTCCCGCCACATCACCGCCGCCGACGCCGCCCGCAGCAGACGCGCCGCCCGCCGCCCCATGACCAACGGCGAAGCCCGCAGAACACTCAAACAAGCCAAACTCACCACCCGCCGCATCCGCGAGGACGGCGACCCCCTCCACGGCGGCTTCGCCACCCCCTGCCGCGCCTGCACCGCCCTCAGCGCCCACTTCGGAGTCCGCATCGTCGACCCCGGCCCAGCCGACTGACCCGAACACCCCAGGCCGCCACCCCCCACACCCGGCCACGCACCACCAGCACGACGAACGAAGGGCAGATGCACCCCGACCGCACCTCCACCACACGCTTCCCCGTACCCGTCGACGCCGCCCTGCGCGCCGCCGGCTGGCAACCCGGACGCTGGGACATCAGACAAGCCGAGATCTGGGCCGACACCCTCCGCGAACACACCTCACCCGCCGGCCACCGGCACGCCGTCTTCCCCGCCGCCGTCGAAGCCTGGGCCGAATTCGGCGGACTCACCGTCACCCCCACCGGCCCCGGCCGCCAGATCGCCCCCACCACCCTCCACCTCGACCCCCTCCACGGCCTCCACCTCGCCCGCACCCTCGCCGACCTCGGCCGCGCCCTCGACACCGACGTCGCCCCCCTCGGCGCCGAGACCGACACCCACTCCCTCCTCGCCATCGACGCCGAAGGCCGCGTCTACGCCCTCGACCACACCGGCGACTGGTACCTCGGCCCCGACATCGACCACGCCCTCGGCACCCTCACCACCGGCATCGAACCCGCCCGCCTCACCGCACCCTGACCCCGCCCCCGATCCCCACGCGCCCTACGACGCCGGAATCACCGCCGACACCCGAAAACCCCCCGACTCCGTCGGCCCCGACACGAACACCCCGCCCAACGCCACCACCCGCTCCCGCATCCCCACCAGACCGTTCCCCCCCGACGGCAACCCCGCCGACGACGCCGACCCCACCTCGGGCGGCGCACCGTTCTCCACCTGCATCGCGATCTCCGCCACCCGATGCGCCAACCGCACCCGCGTCTTCGCCCCCGCCGCATGCTTGTGCACGTTCGTCAACGCCTCCTGCACCACCCGAAACGCCGTCTGCTCCACCTCCGGCGCATACGCACGCGCCTCACCCTCCACCGACAACTCCACCACCATCCCCGCAGCCGCCGACTGCCCCACCAACTCCTCCAACTCCTCCAGACACGGCCCCTCCCCCTCCTCCGCCACCAACGTCACCGCCGCCGACGGCACCGACGCGGCCCGCACCCCCGACCCCCCACTGCGCAACACCCCCAACATCTCCCGCAACTCCGTCAACGCCTGCCGCCCCATGTCCCCCACCAACACCGCGTTGCGCACGGCCTTCTCCGGATCCTTCCGCGCCACCGCCTGCAACGCCGCCGCGTGCACCACCATCAGACTCACCCGATGAGCCACCACGTCGTGCATCTCCCGCGCGATCCGCGTCCGCTCCTCACCCCGCGCCCACTCGGCCCGCTCCTCCGCACGCTCCGCGAGCAACTGCAACTCCCGCTCGAGACTGTCCGCACGCTCCCGCAGACTCTCCATCAACCGCCGCCGCGCCCCCACATACATCCCCAGCAGCAATGGCGGCGCCGTCAACCCCAACGACGTCGTGATCGCCGCGAACGGAACGAACCAGTCCCCCAGCGTCAACGAACCCCGCGCCATGCTCCGCCGCACCTGCACGAACGTCACGATCAACGTCCCCACCAACTGCATGCCCGCCAGCGAACCGATGATCCGCCGGGGCAACTCCGAGGCGGCGAGCGTGTACAACCCCACGATCCCCATCAGGAAACCCATCTGCGCCGGCGTGATCGCGATCGCGACCAGCACCACCGCGATCGGCCACCTCCGCCGCACCACCAGCACCGAACCGGCCAGCACCCCGAACACCACGCCCGCCGCCACCGGAATCCCGGCGTCCCCCGCGAACGGAACCCCCTCCACCGCACACTCCACGGCGGACACGAGCCCCAGGCTCCAGTCGAACGCCGCGCTACGCCGTCTACTCCACCACCACGGCCCTCCCCGGGCCACCGTGTCCTCTTCCCCCGTCGTGGTCATGACTCCACCCTACGGGCGTGGCCCGCGCCTTTTCCGGCGAGTTTCTCCGACCGCCCCACACCACACACCGTAACCGAACAACATCGAAACCCACCGGTATCCCTCGAACTGCTGAACCACGCCCGTTCGCCCCCGGAATCCAGCATTCCGCCCGGACGGTATGCATATGGCACATACCGACGGCAAGTACACGGACTTCGAGGCACTGCGGGAACGGGCGGTCGCGTTGCGGCGGGCGGGGCTGAGCCTGCGGCAGATCCGCGACGAGCTGAAGATCTTCAACAACGACATCCTCCATCGCCTGGTGAAGGGGGAGCCGCCGCCCGAGTGGACGAAGCGTCCGAGGGCGAAGGACGACCTGCGGGCGAGGGCCCGCGACCTGCGCCTCCAGGGCTGGACGTACGACCGGATCGAGGCGGAACTGGACTGCTCCAGGAGTTCGGTGTCCCTCTGGGTGCGGGACCTGCCGAAGCCGGAGCGCAAGCGCACGGCACAGGAGGCCTCGGCGATCGCCCGGCGTGGCTGGGAGGCGAAACTGCGCGTCCGGGACGAGGAGCGACGGCGGACGAAGGAAGCCGCCGGCCAGGCGGTGGGGGATCTCTCCCCGCGGGAGCTGTTCCTGGTGGGCGTGGGCCTCTACTGGGCCGAGGGCGCGAAGGACAAGCCGTACGAACGCCGCGAGAGCGTCGCCTTCGTCAACAGCGACCCCGGCATGATCGAGGTCTACCTCGCATGGCTGGACCTCCTCGGCGTCGAGCGCGAACGCCTGCGGTACACCGTCATGATCCACGAGAACGCCGACGTGGCGGGCGCCGAACGCTACTGGGCCGACCTCGTCGGCGCAGACCGCTCCCGCTTCAACAAGACGACCCTCAAGAAGCACAACCCCAGGACCGTCCGGAAGAACACCGGCGAGTCCTACCGGGGCTGCTTGGTCATCAAAGTCCTGAAGGGCGCCGACTTGTACCGTCGCATCGAGGGCTCCTGGTACGGCATAGTGGAGTCCGCGCGCCGAGCCGATCAACGAAATCGGACATAGCGCGATAACCATCCCGGATCGTCTAAGGGCAGGACAAACGGTTTTGGTCCGTTGAATGAGGGTTCGAATCCTTCTCCGGGAGCCCACACCACACGAATGCGGAGTTCGGGTCCTGCCCCAGCAAGGGTCGGGACCCGCTCTCATGTCCCCCCGGAAACGCCCCGGTATCCTTCGGATGTCCCCACCTCTCCACAGCCGAAGGGCAACTCCGTGAGCGCCATTCGCCCGGCAGCCGTCGTCGTACTCGCAGCGGGTGAGGGCACCCGTATGAAGTCGGCCATACCCAAGGTCCTGCACGAGATCAGCGGCCGCAGCCTCGTGGGTCATGTGCTGGCCGCGGCCCGCGAGCTGGACCCGGAGAACCTGGTCGTGGTCGTCGGGCACGCCCGCGAGAAGGTCACCGCGCACCTCGCCGAGGTCGACGCCGCCGTGCGCACCGCCGTGCAGGAGGAGCAGAACGGCACCGGTCACGCCGTCCGGATGGGCCTGGAGCAGCTCGGCGGGAGTGTCGACGGCACGGTGGTGGTCGTCTGCGGCGACACTCCCCTGCTGACCGGTGCGACGCTGGCGCGGCTCGCGGCGACGCATCAGGCGGACGGCAACGCGGTGACGGTGCTGACGGCCGAGGTGCCGGACGCGACGGGGTACGGGCGGATCGTGCGGGACGGGGTCTCGGGCGCGGTCACGGGGATCGTGGAGCACAAGGACGCGGACGACGCGGTGCGGGCGATCCGGGAGATCAATTCCGGGGTGTTCGCGTTCGACGGGCCGTTGCTGGCGGACGCGTTGAAGAAGGTGCGGACGGACAACAGTCAGGGCGAGGAGTACCTGACGGACGTCCTGGGGATCCTGCGTGAGGCGGGTCACCGTGTCGGGGCCTCGGTCGCGGGGGATCACCGTGAGATCGCGGGCATCAACAACCGGGTACAGCTGAGCGAGGCCCGTCGGATCCTGAACGACCGGTTGCTGACGGCGGCGATGCTGGCCGGGGTGACGGTGGTGGATCCGGCGTCCACGTGGGTGGACGTGACGGTGACGTTCGAGCAGGACGCCGTCGTGCACCCGGGTACGCAGTTGCACGGCTCGACGCATCTCGGGGCGGGTGCGGAGGTGGGTCCGAACTGCCGGCTGACGGACACGGAGGTCGGTGCGGGGGCCCGGGTGGACAACACGGTGTCGTACGGCGCGCAGATCGGTGCGAACGCGTCGGTGGGGCCGTTCGCGTATCTGCGGCCGGGCACGCGTCTGGGTGCGAAGGGCAAGATCGGCACGTACGTGGAGACGAAGAACGCCTCCATCGGCGAGGGGACGAAGATCCCGCATCTGTCCTATGTGGGGGACGCGACGATCGGCGAGTACTCGAACATCGGCGCTGCCAGTGTGTTCGTGAACTACGACGGACAGGACAAGCATCACACCACCGTCGGGTCGCATTGCCGGACGGGTTCGGACAACATGTTTGTGGCGCCTGTCACGGTCGGGGACGGTGCGTACACCGCCGCCGGCTCCGTGATCACGAAGGACGTGCCCCCCGGTTCGTTGGCCGTGGCCCGTGGCCAGCAGCGGAATATCGAGGGTTGGGTGGCTCGTAAGCGTCCGGGCAGTGCGGCGGCGAAGGCGGCCGAGGCGGCCTCTCACCAGGAGGACGGCGGCAGCTGACCGGAAACAGGCGCGTCGGAGTCGGCGTACCGTGATAGGTGCACACCCGCACCCCACCAGCTGAGACGGCCGCGTCGCGCCCAGTGGCGAGGTCTCTCGACACCCAGCTGAGACACCTCTGAGGAGACAGTGCTGTGACCGGGATCAAGACGACCGGCGAGAAGAAGATGATGTTCTTCTCCGGCCGCGCCCACCCCGAGCTTGCCGAGGAGGTCGCCCACCAGCTGGGTGTCGGGGTCGTCCCGACGAAGGCCTTCGATTTCGCCAATGGTGAGATCTATGTGCGGTATCAGGAGTCTGCGCGCGGTGCGGACTGCTTCCTGATCCAGAGCCACACGGCTCCGATCAACAAGTGGATCATGGAGCAGTTGATCATGATCGACGCGTTGAAGCGCGCGTCGGCCCGTTCGATCACCGTGATCGTGCCGTTCTACGGTTATGCGCGCCAGGACAAGAAGCACCGTGGGCGGGAGCCGATCTCGGCCCGTCTGATCGCGGACCTGATGAAGACGGCCGGTGCGCACCGGATCCTGACCGTGGATCTGCACACGGATCAGATCCAGGGTTTCTTCGACGGCCCGGTGGACCACCTGTTCGCGCTGCCGCTGCTCGCGGACTACGTGGGCAGCAAGGTGGACCGCGACAAGCTGACCGTGGTGTCGCCGGACGCGGGCCGGGTGCGCGTGGCGGACCGTTGGTGCGACCGGCTGGGCGCGCCGCTGGCGATCGTGCACAAGCGGCGTGACAAGGACGTGGCGAACCAGGTGACGGTCCACGAGGTCGTGGGCGAGGTCAAGGGCCGGGTCTGTGTGCTCGTGGACGACATGATCGACACGGGTGGCACGATCTGCGCGGCGGCGGACGCGTTGTTCGCGCACGGCGCCGAGGACGTCATCGTGACGGCGACGCACGGTGTGCTGTCGGGTCCGGCGGCCGACCGGTTGAAGAACTCGAAGGTGAGCGAGTTCATCTTCACGAACACGCTGCCGACCCCGGGTGAGCTGGAGGTCGACAAGATCACGGTGCTGTCGATCGCGCCGACGATCGCGAACGCGGTCCGTGAGGTGTTCGAGGACGGTTCGGTGACGAGCCTGTTCGACGAGCAGTGACGGTCGCGGTGACGTCTCTCGTCTAGATCGATTTCTTGTACGGCCTTCCGGCTGAGTAGACTGCTGCAGTTGCTCGGCGAGGGAGGCCGTACGCGTGTGTCACACGTGTGTACGGCGGTCCGTTATCGACGCGCTCTTCGTAGCAGGCCGATGGTTTGGCCGGGTGACCACCTTTCCCCCGAGTTCTACGAGGAGTGAACATGGCCGAGGTCAAGCTCGCCGCCGAGACCCGTACCGAGTTCGGCAAGGGCGCCGCCCGTCGTATCCGTCGTGCCAGCAAGGTTCCGGCCGTGGTCTACGGTCACGGCGCCGACCCGATGCACATCACGCTGCCGGGCCACGAGCTCCAGCTCGCGCTGCGCACGCCGAACGTCCTGCTGAGCCTGGAGCTCGACGGCAAGACCCAGCTGGCCATCCCGAAGGCCGTGCAGCGTGACGCGATCAAGGGCTTCCTGGACCACGTCGACCTGCTGCTCGTCCGCAGCGGCGAGAAGGTCAACGTCGAGGTCTACGTGCACACCGAGGGCGACCTGGCCCCGGGCGCGTACCTGCTGGAGCACGTCCTCAGCACGCTGACGGTCGAGGCCGAGGCCACGCACATCCCGGAGTCGGTCACCGTCTCCATCGAGGGCCTGGAGGCCGGCGCCTCCATCCTCGCGAAGGACATCCCGCTGCCCAAGGGCACCACGCTGGCGATCGACGAGGACGCGGTCGTCCTGCAGGTGCTGTCCGCGCAGGCGGAGGAGGCTCCGGCCGACGCCGAGGCCGAGGGCGCCAGCGAGGCCTGATCCTCGTCGTCATCCCGCCGGCCGCCGCTTCCCCCGGGGAGCGGCGGCCTGCGTGTGGCCGCGGTGCGCGGCGCCTGGTGGCCGCTGCGCACAGCCCCGCTCGCCCGCCCCTGGCTGCTACTCGTCAGCCGCTGCACAGTCGAGGAGACATGACGTGACGACCGATGCCGGCGCGCCCTGGCTGATCGTGGGCCTGGGGAATCCGGGTCCGGAGTACGCGATGAACCGGCACAACGTCGGTTTCATGGTGGCCGATCTGCTGGCCGGGCGGATGGGCGGCAGGTTCAAGCGGGCGGGGAAGGCCCAGGCGCAGGTGGTGGAGGGGCGGGTGGGTCCGCCGGGGACGGGCGGGCGTCGGGTGGTGCTGGCGAAGCCGATGTCGTTCATGAACCTGTCGGGCGGTCCGGTGAACGCGTTGCGGGACTTCTACAAGGTCCCGTTGGGGAACGTGGTGGCGGTGCACGACGAGCTGGACGTCGACTACGGGGTGCTGCGGCTGAAGCTGGGCGGCGGGGACAACGGGCACAACGGTCTGAAGTCGATGACGAAGGCGATGGGCGCGGACTACCACCGGGTGCGGTTCGGGATCGGACGGCCGCCGGGGCGGATGCAGGTGGCGGACTTCGTGCTGAAGGACTTCGCGTCGGCGGAGCGCAAGGAGCTGGACTACTTCGTGGACCGGGCGGCGGACGCGGTGGAGGCGTTGGTGCTGGAGGGACTGGAGCGGGCGCAGAGCACGTACAACTCCTGACGTTCCGCCCGGGCGACTTCCGGTCTGTCACCCGGGGTGGCTCCCGGTCTTTCGCTGGGGCGACTCCCGGTCCGTCACCCGGGTGGCTCCCGGTCTTTCGCTGGGGCGACTCCCGGTCCGTCGCTCGGGAGGTTGACGTTTCGTCCGGGCATGGCCAATGATCCCGGCCATGCATGCCGTAGCCGTCCGGTCCCATCGTCGTCGGGGTTCCTCGTGGAGGGGGCCGGCCGGGGCGTCGGCGGTGGCGTTGCGGTGGGGGCGGTTCGCGGTGATGGGCGGGGTGGCGGCGCTGATCCTGCTCGCGGGGGTGTGGGGTTCCTGGGGTGTGGCGCAGCACGTGATGCTGACGAAGGGCCGGGAGCAGGGCACGGTGGTGGTGGGGCGGTGTGACGGTGGGTGGTGTGCGGGGCCGTACGCGCCGGTGTCGGCGGGGTCGACGGCGCGTGCGCGGGTGATGATCGAGGACTCGGTGGCGGTGCGCGAGGGGGGGAGTTATTCGGTGGTGCTCAAGCCGGGATCGGACGAGGCGGTGCGGTCGGGTCCTGCGGGGGTGCTGTTCGCGTGGGTGCCGTTGGGGGGTGCGTTGTTGCTGGCGTCGGTGGTGGTGGCGGGCGGTTTGGGCCGGGTGCGGGCGGGGTGGGTGCTGGCG
>NZ_JBHVYK010000145.1:0-10977 GCF_042880855.1 Streptomyces sp. NPDC058291 | reverse complement strand
CCTCGGCGTGGCCTCCGGCAACGGCAAGGGCCAGATCTTCGTCAAGGGCGAGGTCGTCAAGACCGTCCCCGAGTCGAAGATCGTCGAGACCCTCATCGAGGAGGCCATGAAACTGGCCGAACAGATGGAACGCGAAGGGGTCGCTTCCGGCGCCCCCGCCGGCACGGGGAAACCGGCCGTGACGGTGAGTTGAGGCAAGGCACGGACCGAGAGGGGGCCCGACGTGACGATCCTGGAGACCATCCGGCAACCACGCGACCTGAAGGCGCTGTCCGAGGCGGAACTCGGCGAACTGTCCGAAGAGATCAGGGAGTTCCTGGTGCACGCGGTCGCCAGGACCGGCGGACACCTCGGGCCCAACCTGGGCGTGGTGGAGCTGACCGTCGCGCTGCACCGGGTCTTCGAGTCGCCGGCCGACCGCATCCTGTGGGACACCGGCCACCAGAGCTATGTGCACAAGCTTCTGACCGGTCGTCAGGACTTCTCCAAGCTGCGCGGCAAGGGCGGTCTGTCCGGCTACCCCTGCCGCGAGGAGTCCGAGCACGACGTCATCGAGAACAGCCACGCCTCCACCGCGCTCGGGTGGGCCGACGGCCTCGCCAAGGCCCGCCAGGTGCGGGGCGAGAAGGGGCACGTGGTCGCGGTCATCGGGGACGGGGCGCTCACCGGCGGCATGGCCTGGGAGGCGCTCAACAACATCGCGGCCGCCAGGGACCGGCCGCTGATCATCGTCGTCAACGACAACGAGCGCTCGTACGCGCCGACGATCGGCGGGCTCGCCAACCACCTGGCCACCCTGCGCACGACCGACGGCTACGAGAGGGTGCTGGCCTGGGGCAAGGACCTGCTGCTGCGTACCCCGGTGGTCGGCAGCACGGTGTACGAGTCGCTGCACGGCGCGAAGAAGGGCTTCAAGGACGCGTTCGCGCCGCAGGGCATGTTCGAGGACCTGGGCCTGAAGTACGTCGGCCCGATCGACGGACACGACCTGGCGGCCGTCGAGTCCGCGCTGCGGCGGGCCAAGCGCTTCCACGGGCCGGTGCTGGTGCACTGCCTGACCGAGAAGGGGCGCGGCTACGAGCCGGCCCTCGCGCACGAGGAGGACCGCTTCCACACCGTCGGCGCGATGGACCCTCTCACCTGCGTGCCGCTCGCGCCGGCCGGCGGGCCGTCCTGGACGTCCGTCTTCGGCGACGAGATCGTGGCGATCGGCGAGGAGCGCGACGACGTCGTGGCGATCACGGCGGCGATGCTGCACCCGGTGGGGCTCGGCAAGTTCGCCGAACGCTTCCCCGACCGGGTGTGGGACGTCGGGATAGCCGAGCAGCACGCGACCGTCAGCGCGGCGGGCCTGGCGACCGGCGGTCTGCACCCGGTCGTCGCGGTCTACGCCACGTTCCTCAACCGGGCCTTCGACCAGCTGCTGATGGACGTGGCCCTGCACCGCTGCGGGGTCACGTTCGTGCTGGACCGGGCCGGCGTCACCGGCGTCGACGGCGCGTCCCACAACGGCATGTGGGACATGTCCGTGCTCCAGGTCGTGCCGGGGCTGCGCATCGCCGCCCCGCGCGACGCCGACCAACTGCGCGCGCAGCTGCGGGAGGCGGTCGCGGTGGACGACGCGCCGACGCTGGTCCGCTTCCCGAAGGAGTCGGTCGGACCGCGGGTGCCGGCCGTCGACCGGGTGGGCGGCATGGACGTGCTGCGCCGCGGCGAGCGGGCGGACGTGCTGCTGGTGGCCGTCGGTGTGATGGCGCCGGTGTGCCTGCGGGCCGCCGAGCTGCTCGCGGCGCGGGGCGTCGACTGCACGGTGGTGGACCCCAGGTGGGTCAAGCCCGTCGACCCGGCTCTGCCCGGCCTGGCCGCCGGACACCGGCTGGTCGCCGTCGTGGAGGACAACAGCCGTGCCGCGGGCGTCGGCTCGGCGGTGGCGCTGGCCCTGGGCGACGCCGAAGTCGACGTCCCCGTACGCAGGTTCGGCATCCCGGAGCAGTTCCTCGCGCACGCCAAGCGGGGCGAGGTGCTCGCCGACATCGGGCTCACGCCCGTCGAGATCGCCGGACGGATCGGCGCCAGCCTGGCGGTGAAGGACGTCGGGCCCGTCGGCGGCACGGCGGCCGGCCCAGTCAAGGAGAAGGCTGAATGACCACGGAGTTCGACCTCGGCGCCCTGCTGGCCGAGCGCGGAGCCGAGCGCTACGAGCTGCACGGCAGGTACCTCAACCACCAACTGCCGCGCATGCTGCACACCATCGGCTTCGACAAGGTCTACGACCGTGGCGAGGGCGCGCACTTCTGGGACGCGGACGGGAACGACTACCTGGACATGCTCGCCGGGTTCGGGGTGATGGGCCTGGGCCGTCACCACCCCGTCGTCCGCAAGGCGCTGCACGACGTCCTGGACGCCCAGCTCGCCGACCTCACCCGCTTCGACTGCCAGCCGCTGCCCGGCCTGCTGGCCGAGAAGCTGCTCGCGCACAGCCCGCACCTGGACCGCGTGTTCTTCGGCAACAGCGGCACCGAGGCGGTGGAGACGGCGCTGAAGTTCGCCCGCTACGCGACGGGCCGGCCGAGGGTCCTGTACTGCGACCACGCCTTCCACGGACTCACCACGGGCTCGCTGTCCGTGAACGGCGAGTCGGGCTTCCGGGACGGGTTCGCGCCCCTGCTGCCCGACACGCCCGTCCCGCTCGGCGATCTCGACGCGCTGGCCGCCGAGTTGGCGAAGGGGGACGTCGCCGCCCTGATCGTCGAGCCGATCCAGGGCAAGGGGGTGCACGAGGCGCCCCCCGGCTATCTGCGCGCCGCCCAGGAGTTGCTGCACCGGCACAAGGCGCTGCTCGTCGTGGACGAGGTGCAGACCGGCCTCGGCCGGACCGGCGACTTCTACGCCTACCAGCACGAGGACGGCGTCGAGCCGGACCTGGTGTGCGTGGCCAAGGCGCTGTCCGGCGGGTACGTCCCGGTGGGCGCGACGCTCGGCAAGGACTGGATCTTCAAGAAGGTCTACTCGTCGATGGACCGGGTGCTGGTGCACTCGGCGAGTTTCGGCTCCAACGCGCAGGCCATGGCGGCGGGGCTCGCCGTGCTGGCCGTCATGGAGAACGAACAGATCGTCGCGAACGCCCGGCTGACGGGCGAGCTCCTGAAGTCCCGGCTCGCGGCGCTGACGGACACGTACGAGCTGCTGGCCGACGTCCGCGGGCGGGGGCTGATGATCGGCATCGAGTTCGGCAGGCCCCGGTCGCTGAAGCTGCGCAGCCGCTGGACCATGCTCCAGGCGGCGCGCAAGGGACTGTTCGCGCAGATGGTGGTCGTGCCGCTGTTGCAGCGGCACCGGATCCTCACCCAGGTCTCCGGCGACCATCTGGAGGTGATCAAGCTGATCCCGCCGCTGATCATCGGCGAGGCGGAGGTGGACCGTTTCGTCGAGGCCTTCACCGCCGTGATGGACGAAGCGCACAGCGGCGGCGGGCTGATGTGGGACTTCGGCAAGACGCTGGTGAAGCAGGCGGTGGCCAACCGCTGATCGGCGGGACGGCCGTGACCGCCGCGGACCGAGCGCTTTGCCTCTGAGGCAAGGAATTTGCCGCAGAGGCAAACCCGGCGTGCAATGGAGACATGCACCCGCCCCAGTCGGAGCCCCCGACACAGCAGGTCGAGACTCTTCCCGCCGTCGCCCCCCAGCTGCGCGCCCTGCGCCGCCGGGCCGCCCTCACCCTGGAGGCCGCGGCCCGCGACGCCGGACTGTCGCCCGCCCATCTCTCCCGTCTGGAGACCGGGCAGCGCCAGCCCTCGCTGCCGATGCTGCTCACGCTCGCGCGGGTCTATGGTACGACCGTCTCCGATCTGCTCGGGGAGACGGTCGCCGACCGCGACGCCGTGGTCCGCGCCGCCGACATGGAGCCGACCCGCGCGGGCGGCTGGACGTACTGGCAGGCCGGCGCCTCCGGGCGCGGGATGCAGGCCCTGCGCGTCCACGTGCCCCACGGCTCCCAGGGGGACATCGTGCGCGTACACCCCGGGGAGGAGTGGCTGCACGTCCTGCGCGGAAGGCTGCGGCTGCGGCTGGGGGACACCACGGAACTGCTGGGTCCGGGGGACGGTGCGCACTTCGACTCGCTGACCCCGCACCGCATCGCCGCCCAGGACCCCGACGGCGTCGAACTCCTCTTCGTCCACACCCTGTTGCAGAGCCCCACCGCCACGCTGTGCCTGGGGCCGAACCCGTCAGAGAGCGGAGTGACGTCATGAGCGACTTCGAGACGAAGTTCCCCCGCGCCCTGTGGATCCGGCTGATCGTCTACATCGCCGTCGGCCACCTCTTCGCGGGGTTTCTGTGGCTGCTGTTCGAGGTGGGGGCCGGCCAGTAGGCCGACGCACGGACGAACGTCGGCCGGCCGGGCGGGGCGGCGTCAGTCGAGCAGGCGCTCCCGCAGCCGCTCGCGGGTCTCGGGGGAGAGCCCGAGACCCTGCTCCAGATAGGCGTCGACCCCGCCCCAGGTCTCCTCCACGGTCTCGAAAGCCGCCGCCAGGTACTCCGCGCGGGCGTCGAACAGAGGGCTCAGCAACTCCATGATCTCGGGGGAGTAGGCCTCGCCCGAGGCGGAGCTGCGGCGCACCTTGTAGCGGCGGTGGCGGGCGTTGGACTCCAGGTAGTCGCCGAGGATCGCGTCCCGCTCCACGCCCACGGCCAGCAGCGTCACCGCGACGGACAGGCCCGCCCGGTCCTTGCCCGCCGCGCAGTGCAGCAGGGCCGGCAGGCTGTCCTCGGCGAGCGCGTGCAGTACCCGCGCCTGCTCCGCCGTCCGCTCCTTGACGATCGTGCGGTACGAGGCGATCATCCGGTCCGCGGCCTTGCCGTCGCCGAGGATCGCGCGCAGCTGGTCGATCTCGCCGTCGCGGACCATCTTCCAGAACTCGGCGCCGTGGGCCGGGTCCGACAGCGGCAGGTTGACGTTGCGCACACCCGGCAGTTCGACGTCGGGACCCTCCAGCCGCTGGTCCGCCGCGTTGCGGAAGTCGAAGATCGTGTGCAGGCCGAGGCCGGACAGGAACGCGGCGTCCTCGTCGGTCGCGTGCGCGAGATGGCCGCTGCGGAACAGCACGCCGTGGCGCACGCGCCGGCCGTCCACGGTCGGCAGACCGCCCACGTCCCGGAAGTTGCGCACGCCGGCCAGCTCGGGCTCGGTCGACGGGATCTGCTGCGTCACTGGGGCGTCCCTTCCTGTCGGTCTGCGCCGGCGCCGCTGGTGGCGGCCGGCGGGACATCTCCTCGACCTTACGACATGGGTTCCTGGGGCAACGGGTTGTCCCCGCAGCGTCCGCCCAGGTGAGCGTCCTGCCGACGGGGAGTTGCCCGGCGGGCCGACCGCACTCGATGATGTCGGCGTTTGATCGCACCTGTTCGAATCAGTGGGGGTTTGATGCCCGAGATCGCCGACAACGGCCGCACCTGGCTCCTTTCGGGGCCGACGAGCAGCTACGCCCTCCATCTCACCGAGGCCGCGGAGCTGATCCATCTGCACTGGGGCCCGCGCATCGCGCTCGCGGACGCCGAGGCCCTCGCCGGGTCGGCGCCGCCGGAACGCGGAGCGTCCTTCGAGTCCCCGCTCGACGGGCGCGAGGAGTACCCGGTCGAGGGCGGACCCCGCTTCGTGCGCCCCGCCCTGTCCGTGCGCACCGACGAGCGGCGGGGCACCGAGTGGACCTTCGAGGCGCACGAGAGCGAAGGCGACGAGCTCCGGCTGCGCTTTCGGGACGCCGGACTCGCGCTGACCCTGCACTACCGGATGCGCGGCGACGTCGTCGAACGGTGGACGACCCTGCGCAACGAGGGCGAACGGCCCCTGGAACTGCTCCGCGCGGACTCGGCCACCTGGACCCTGCCCCACCGCGACGACTGGCGACTGTCCCAGCTGCACGGCCGCTGGGCCGCCGAGTCGCGGCTGACGCGGTCCCCGCTCACCTACGGGGAGAAGGTCATCGGCAGCCGCCGCGGCCACACCGGGCACCAGCATCTGCCCTGGGTCGCCCTCGACACCGACGCGACCGAGGAGCGCGGCGAGGTCTACGGCTGCGCCCTCGGCTGGTCCGGCTCGTGGCGCATCGCCGTCGCCCAGCTCCCCGACGCCCGCGTGCAGATCACCGGCGGCGCGGGTCACGACGACTCGGGTCTGCTGCGCCTCACGGCGGGCGAGACCTTCACCACGCCGGTCTTCGCCGGCCTGTGGAGCGACGCCGGTTTCGGCGGCGCGAGCCGCGCCTGGCACGCCTACCAGCGCGCCCACGTCGTCCCGGACGCCGAGCAGGACCGGCCGGTGCTGTTCAACTCCTGGGAGGCCACCTACTTCGACATCTCCGAGGAGCAGCAGGCGACCCTCGCCGGGCGGGCCGCGGCGATCGGCGTCGAGCTCTTCGTCGTCGACGACGGCTGGTTCGGGGCGCGCACCGGCGACCACGCCGGACTGGGCGACTGGCGCCCCAACCCGGAGCGCTTCCCCCACGGGCTGAAGCCCCTCGCGGACCACGTGCACGGCCTGGGGATGCAGTTCGGCATCTGGGTCGAGCCCGAGATGGTCAACCCGGACAGCGACCTGTACCGGGCGCATCCCGACTGGGTGCAGTTCCAACCGGGACGAAAGCGGACGGAGTTCCGCAATCAGCTCATGCTGAACCTCGCCCGCGAGGACGTCCAGGAGTACCTCTGGCAGCAGCTCGACGCATTGCTGTCCAGTGCGCCGATCGACTACGTCAAGTGGGACTTCAACCGCTGCTTCACCGACGCCGGCTGGCCCGAGGACCCCTACCCGCAGCGCCTCTGGGTCGACCACGTGCGAGCCCTGTACCGACTGCTGGACCGGCTGCGGGCCGCCCACCCGGGCGTCGCCTTCGAGTCCTGCTCGGGCGGCGGCGGGCGGATCGACCTCGGCATCATGAGCCGCACCGACCAGGTGTGGACCTCCGACAACACCGACCCCCTCGACCGGCTCGACATCCAGCACGGCTTCAGTCAGATCCACCCGGCGCGGGTCATGGCCGCATGGGTCACCGACAGCCCCAACACCCAGCTCAACGGCCGGGTGAGCTCGCTGCGCTTCCGGTTCGTCAGCGCGATGGCGGGGGTGCTCGGGGTCGGCGGCGACCTCTCCGAGTGGAGCGACGAGGAGCTTGCCGAGGCGCGTCGATGGGTGGATCTCTACAAGGAGATCCGGCCGCTCGTGCAGCACGGCGATCTCTACCGGCTGCGTCCCCCCACGGGCGGGCTGAGCGCCGTGCAGTACGTGCGCGGCGACGAGAGCGTGGTCCTCGCCTGGCTGCAGGCCCAGCGGTTCGGCGAGCCCGTCCCGGCGCTGCGGCTGCGCGGACTCGACCCGACGGCGTCGTACGAATGCCGTGAAACGGGCGAAGTGCACCGGGGTGCCGTTCTGCTGCATCACGGATTGCGTGCCGAGCTGCGGGGCGATCTCGATGCGACGGTTATCCGCCTGCGTCGCATCTGAGTTATCTGTCCGAAATGGATCCTTCGTTCCAACTCGACCTTAAATAGGGAGACCTGGAGGGGCATCACGTGAGCAGCGTCATATTCGTGACCGTACGTCGCCGGTCATGTTCACGTAATGCGCATGCTTTTCCGGGCCCCTTGGTGATAACCGAGCATTCCGTTTAACGCAGTGTGACCACGGATTCCCCCGGGGGATCAAGAGAAACCTGTGAACAGCACAACCTCTGCTTGTCCCCGTGCGTCTGGGTCGCTTACGTTCCACACCAATCCGGACGGACGCCGAATCCTGCCACCGCCCGGATCCCGCACACTCACCCGTGCATGGCAGGAGCGGGGGACCCACAGGCACAACCGCCTGTTCCGGTCTCCGGAACAGGCTCGGGGTAAAGCCGCGTCTCGGCGCGGCCGGGCATCTCCAGCCCGCACCCGACAGCTCACCTCGCAGGCGCCGGAGAGGAATTCGTCATGCCCGCGAAGGGTAAGCACCGCCGTCCGAAGACTCAGCGCTTCACCCGTTCCATAGCCGTCGCCGGAACCGGCGGCGCCGCGCTCGCCCTCCCGCTGATGGGCGCGTCCGGCGCCCACGCGGCCGCCCCGGAGGCGGTTGCGCAGACCTCCGCCCGGCCGGTCGCGCAGACGGTGTCGGAAAAGACCGTCCAGGCCGCCGAAGTGACCCGCAAGACCGCCACCGGGACGACGTACACCGTGCGGTCCGGCGACTACCTCTCGAAGATCGCGGACGAGCAGCACGTCAGCGGCGGCTGGCAGCGGCTCTACCAGGACAACCGCACGGCCGTCGGCGACGACCCGTCGCTGATCCACCCCGGCCTCAAGCTGTCGATCGGCAAGAAGGCCGCGACCGGCGGCCACAAGTCGTCCGGCTCGTCCTCGTCGTCGGCCTCCAAGAGTTCGTCGTCCAAGGCCTCGCAGTCCTCGGCTTCCTCGAAGTCCTCCGTCGCGAAGACGTCCGCCTCCTCGTCCTCCTCGAAGGCGACCCAGGCCGCCGAGAGCAGCTCCGACGGCTTCGCCCTGCCCGTGGCCGGCGCCGCCATCGGCACGCCGTACCACCAGTCGGGCAGCATGTGGTCCAGCGGCTACCACACCGGTGTGGACTTCGTCGTCCCGACCGGCACCTCGCTGAAGGCCGTGGGCGCGGGCACCGTCGTGTCCGCGGGCTGGGGCGGCGCGTACGGCAACCAGGTCGTCATCAGGCTCGCCGACGGCTACTACGCCCAGTACGCCCACCTCTCCCAGCTCTCCGTCTCGGCCGGCCAGACCGTGACCGCGGGCCAGCAGGTCGGCCTGTCCGGGGCGACCGGCAACGTGACCGGCCCGCACCTGCACTTCGAGATCCGCACCACGCCGGACTACGGCTCGGACGTGGACCCGATCGCCTACCTGCGCTCGCACGGCGTCGCCGTCGGCTGACCCCCCCCGACTGCCCCCGCCTGACACGCAGTCGAAGGCCGGACCCCGATCGAAGATCCGGGGCCCGGCCTTCGGCGTGTCCGGACTCCGGCCCCGGGCGGGTCGGGCCCGCAGGGCTCGCCGGTCTCCCGGGGCCGAACCGCGGCCGACCGTGATCGTTTCATTGCGGTCCTGTGGCGGGCCGGGCCGGCGCATCGACAAACGGTGGAGGCGCCATCACAGTGGTCGTGCCGGGGAAAGCGCTTTCCCGCGCTTCGACCTCCCACCGAAGGAGCCGCATCCCGTGACGACCACGCGCAGAGCGTTCGCAGCCCTCGCCGCCGGTGCGGCCCTGGGGGCCCTCGCCCCCGCGGCCGACGCCGGCGCCGCACCACGCCGACGACGACGCCGGCTCATCGCCCACGACGACTTCCGCCACGGTCTGCGTCAGTGGGCCGTGGAGCTGGAGCAGGGCGGGACCGTCACGGCCTCCCGCGGCGCCCTGGAGATCGACGTGCCCGCCGGGGCCACGATCTGGTTCAGGCGGCCGTTCGCAGGGCCCTACGTCCTCGAATACGTCGCCACGCCCGTCGCCGCGGGCGGGGTCAACGACCGGGTGTCCGACCTCAACACCTTCTGGAACGCCGTCGACGTCCGTTCCCCGGACGACCTCTTCGCCACCCCGCGCGGCGGCGCCCTCGCCGAGTACGACCAGCTCAAGACGTACTACGCCGGCTACGGCGCCAACTCCAACACCACGACCCGGCTGCGCCGTTACGTCGGCCGGGCCGGAGTGCGGCCGCTGGTCTTCGACTACACCGAGCCGCTGCTCGTGCCCAACGCCCCGCACCACGTCAGGATCGTCTCCGACGGCCCGGTCGTGCGATGGTGGAACAACGGGCGGCTCGTCTTCGACTGGACGGACCCCGAGCCGTACACGGAAGGGCACTTCGCGTTCCGCACCACCTGGAGCCATTTCCGGATCGACGACTTCCGGGCGTGGTCGCTTATTCCCTGATGGGCCAACTCTTGAGGAGTGGCTTATCTCACCGACCGTCAATTGCTTCCTACGGTCGCGTAAGTCACATTCGAAGGTGAATCATGCACTGCTGTGGCAGACGATTCGAAGAGTGACAACAGATCAGTGATCGGGTCGTACGTGGCGGTGGGGGACAGCTTCACCGAGGGCGTCGGCGACCCCGGCCCGGACGGGGCCTTCGTCGGCTGGGCGGACCGCTTCGCGGTGCTCCTCGCGGACCGGCGGCCCGAAGGCGACTTCGACTACACCAACCTCGCGGTCCGCGGAAAGCTGCTCGACCAGATCATGGAGGACCAGCTCCCCAGGGCCGTGGCGCTCGCCCCGGACCTGGTCTCCTTCTGTGCGGGCGGCAACGACATCCTCCGTCCCGGCACCGACCCGGACGAGGTCGCCGAGCGCTTCGAGCGCGCGATCGCGGCCCTGGCCGCCGTAGCCGGCACAGTCATGGTGACCACCGGCTTCGACACCCGTGGCGTTCCCGTGCTCAAGCACCTGCGCGGAAAGATCGCCACCTACAACGGGCACGTGCGCGCCGTCGCCGACCGGTACGGCTGCCCGGTGCTCGACCTGTGGTCCCTGAAGTCCGTGCAGGACCGCAGGGCCTGGGACGGCGACCGGCTCCACCTCTCCCCGGAGGGGCACACGCGCGTGGCGCTGCGCGCCGGCCAGGTCCTCGGCCTGGAGGTGCCGGCCGACCCGGAACAGCCCTGGCCGCTGCTCCCGCCGCGCGGCCCCCTCGAAGTGCGGCGCGACGACGTCCACTGGGCGCGCGAGTACCTGGTGCCGTGGATCGGACGCCGGCTGCGCGGGGAGTCCTCCGGCGACCACGTGGTCGCCAAGGGCACCCTGTCGCCGGACGACATCAGGATGCGGATCTCCGCCGTCGCCTGAGCGGGCCCGGCCCGGGGGGCCCGGCGGGCCCGCGCACGATAAGCCGCCCGGCCGGCGGGCCGCGCCCGAAGGGGGGGGGGGGGGAGTGGGGGGGGGGGGCGGGCGGGCGGGGGGGCGGGGGGGGGGGGTCCGCCCGC
>NZ_JBHVYK010000144.1:0-11035 GCF_042880855.1 Streptomyces sp. NPDC058291 | reverse complement strand
GGCCCCCTCCACGTCGCATGTGGAGGGGGCCTCGCTGCTGCCCAATGGATCAGATGGCGGCAGGCGCCTTCTTGTACCAATCGGTGATCACCTTGGTCAGGTGAACGATGTTCTGCTGGCGCATGATCGGGGCGGAGGCATTGGGCTCGAAGTCCTCGTTTGCCGCGGTGGTGCGCCAGATGCTCTGCTCAGTGACCGGGGCAGTCATGTGGCGGTCGAGCCTCTTGAAGAACTCCGTCAAACGGCACGGAGGAGCACGGCGCCCAGGTCATCGGCCAGCGCCCTCACATCCGTCGCACCCGCCGTGCGCCGGCCAGCCACGGTCCTTCCTCCACGTCTCCGGCCGGGGACGCCGCGCGCCTGAGATTTCGAGTTCCTCATGACGTCCACCACCTTTCTGTTCAGGGGGCCTGGAGGCCCACATCAAGCGCCGGCAGCGACGACGACGCGCGGTCCCTGTTGCGCCAGTCCCACTCGGCGCAGGGAGGATTAGAGGTAGGATGAGTAGCATGAGTGACCCTACCGGCAAGTACTCGATCACCATGCCCCGCGGCATCGCCGAAGCCGCCAAGGCCCGCAGCGGCCCTTCGGGCCTGTCTGCCTATGTCGCCGCCGCCGTCGCGCGCCAGATCGAGCGGGACAACCTCAACGAACTCATCCAGGTCGCCGAGGCCGAGCACGGGCCCATCACCGACGAAGAGATCCATGCGCTACGCGACCAGCTCCACCAGGCCCGCCAGCAGCAAACGCAGGGCGGGGCGAACGCCGCGTGACCCGCTCCTCCGCCGCTACCCCCGGCGGCACCCTGGTCCTCGACAGCGAAGGGCTGGCCAAGGCCGCCCTTCGCGACCGCACCGTCACCGGCTGGCTCGCCCTCGCTCGCGCCGACGACCTGCGGGTGATCACTTCCGCGGCAACCCTCGTGGAAGTGGTCCACCCCCGGATCAACCGCCCGGCCCTGGAGTGGACCCTCTCCCGCCTCGTCATCGAACCGGTCACCGAGGCCATCGCACGTCACGCCACCGCCCTCCTCGCCGACGCTGGCCTGGACGGCCACAAGTACGCCATCGACGCCATGCTCGGCGCGACCGCCCTCGCCGCCCCCGGTCCGGCGACAGTTCTCACCTCAGACCCCGAGGATCTAACCGCCCTGTGCGGCTCTCGCATCACCGTCATCAAGGTCTGAGCATCCGCTCTCGCCTGCGGTGCCAACCCCCTTCGGCGCTCCCCACGCAGGGCCGCCAACCGCGGAGTCATTCCGATCTGAACCATGGCCGTAGCCACCGGGATAAGGACCGAGCGTGGCCTTGATGGTGACTCTGAGCTCGAACGAACTCGACGCCAAGCAGGGCAAGTTCAGAATTGGGCAGCGCCTGACCAAGTCCCGCCCCAAGAGCCTGAATATCGACGCAGCTCTCGACGGACCGCCCATCGTGCTCTTGATCGGTGAGGCTCCCGCCCAGTCCGGCCGCGACCGGTCACGTCGGCCCGCACGGATAGGTATCGTGGCTCGTCATGGCACTGTGGGGGCCGTCGACAAGAGCATTACCGTCGATCCACTCCGCGAGTGCCTGGAGACCGTTCCGCTCGACGGTCCCGACGGCATACTCAACGGCATACCAGCCCCTCTGCGACAAGAGTTCGACCGCGCTTCGCTGCTGGGCACAGTCGGTGCATGCAGCGACGCTCTATGGCAATCGTTGGAGAGCGCGCTAGGCGCGGGGTGGCCCGGGCTTGG
The DNA here is from genome assembly GCF_042880855.1 of Streptomyces sp. NPDC058291. Taxonomy (NCBI): domain Bacteria; kingdom Bacillati; phylum Actinomycetota; class Actinomycetes; order Kitasatosporales; family Streptomycetaceae; genus Streptomyces; species Streptomyces sp. NPDC058291. The sequence continues at coordinate 9,297 of NZ_JBHVYK010000144.1, read as the reverse complement.
CCCTCTTCTTGACTGGCTGATAGCCCAAGCCGACCCGCCCGTCTTCGGAAACAGCCCTGCCGACCAGTCATGGCAAGAGCAGCGCGACGCGACAGGCAGCCTGCTGCGCATCGCGGACTTCCCGCTCCCAGCCGCCGACTTCGGGATCCCGAAAAGCGGGGCGGGCTGCCTCAGGGTCAGGTTCGTCCGCCAGTACGCGATGACTGGCAAGGCCCGGTCCTCCAGCAGCAGACTCCATGGCCGGCCCTTGGCAACCGGGTCTGCGCCCTCGCGTCGTAACGCGGAGATGAGCTTGCCGAACTGCCGTGGGCGCAGGCCATGGAACGGGGCTGTCCGGGAGGTCTCCGACGCTGTGATCACACCAGTCGCCACATGATCATTCCACCGCTTCAGGCCCACCCTGCTCGAACGCGATGCGGCAGCGTTCGACCTGGTCGGCCACCTGCTCCATGAACCACCGCATGATCTCGTAGGGGACGGCGTGCTCGTCGGGGCTGTAGATGCGGACGGTCGGTTCCAGATTCGGGTCCTCGTCCGGGACGAGGACCCGCAAGACAGCAGCGCCGGGCAAGTGGGTCACCACGGCGTCGGAGTTCTCGGCCGTCCTGGCCGACGTAGGCCGAGCCTCGCTCAGTTCCACGGACCAGGCATCGTCAGGCAAGGCGTAGTGGAACAGAACGGCGTAGTGACGGCCTGCATGTTCTCGCAGCTCCCATGGCATGTCCGCAGGCTGCCACAGTTGCCGTGGCGGAGTCTCATGAGTATCCCCGCTCCCACCTGGGCGCAAGCCGGCCAGCGTTTTGCGGGACAGCCCTTAACAAGCGTCACCCCCGCCGCGCCCGGCCCACGTGGGAAGTCCGACATCTCCTCCAAGGCCGAGACTTCTCCGAACCTCCGGAGCGTGCCTGCTGGGTGACCGGCCCACCTGGTGAGCTACTCCTGAAGCCGGCGGGTGCGGTCTTTCCCGTTCAGTGCGGCAGTCGGTTCCCGGCTCTCGCCGTCCGTTGACGCGCGGCCTGACGGGTTGGTCACCGGTAGAAGACGGCCACGCCGCCGTGGTGTGAGCAAGCTCCCTGGTGGTGGGCGGCGTACGAGTACGTGCCGTCGTTGCAGCGGGCCGTCGCGCCGCCGCCCGCCGAGGTGGAGCCACCCGATGAGCTGGAGCCTCCGCCGGACGTCGAGCTGCCGCCGCTGGTTCCCGACCCCGCGGCACCGGCGTGCGCCGCGACGGTCACCTTCACCTTGACGGTTTCCGTCACCGTCACCGTCGGCGCGGGCTTCGGCTTCGCGGTCTCCGTCGCCGTCGCCGTGGCTGTCGCGGTGACCGTGGCCGTCGCCGTGGCCGTCGCCGTGACCGTCGGCTGCAGCTTGTCGTTGGCCGCCGTCTTCGTCGCGTTCTGATGCTGGCTGTCCGCTCCGGCGCTGCCCAGGCCGATGATGAACGCCAGGCCCAGGGCGGGCAGTACGAAGCGCTTGCGAGCCCACTTCGGGGCGGGTCGGGCGGCCGGCGGTCCCGGCGGAGGCTGGAACGGCGGCTGAGGCTGGTAGTAGCTCACGGGACCCCCTGGTTAAGTACGTGAGGGGTGAAACTACCCACATCCGCGCGTCAGATGTGAGGGATCGGTGAAGGCGGTGATCTAGTTGTGACATCGTGACGTCAGGCCTTCCCGCTCGCCGAAGGCGGCTCCTTCGTAGCGGCTCGCCGCCAGAACGATCCGGTCGACGGCGGCGGGGAGGCGGTCAGGTCGAAGCCGATGCGGTCCGCGTCGCCGTCTTCCGTCGGTGTCTTGCACGGCAGTTGCACACTTCCGTCCGCGGCGACCGGGTTGTCGTGGAAGGAGAAATCCCGTCGCTGCGGACCTTGCCGTCTCCGTCCAGCAGCAGGACGGAGACGTCGGCGTCGCTCTCTCGGTATCACGGACGCCGCCAGATATCTGACGGTCCGTCGACATGCGGGCGTCTCCCCGGGGCACTCGGACAACCAAGTCAAGAGTCAAGAGTAAGGAGCGCGTGACCCGTTCGGGCCGTGCAACCGACAACCGGGAGTATGCAATGACGAGTTATGGCAGCTCTTCCGCCGCGTCCTCCGGATCACGCACCAACGGCTTCGCGGTCGCCAGCCTTTCCTGCGGCATCATCGGACTGTTCCTGCTGAACATCGTCCTGGGCCCCCTGGCCATCATCTTCGGCGCCGTCGCCCGGCGTCAGGCGGGAGTCAGGAGCGGGGCCGGAATGGCGAAGGCCGGCATCATCCTCGGCATCGTCGACGTGGTGCTCTGGCTCGTGCTGCTCGCCGTCGCCGCCAGCAACGGCGGGTTCAGCTGGTACGTGGGCGGCTGACGCGCTTCGGCGAGAGGTCGCAAGCGGTTGGGACGTGGCGGCGCATGGGTGCGGCGTAGTCGCGTCACCGTGCGGCGCGTGTCCGTGATCGTGGAAGCCCGTGCGTGAGTGCGCGTCCAGGTGCGGGTGCGGGTGCGGGTGTGGTGTGGGTATGGCGGTGGGTCCGGCCGGGAGTCGGGCCCACCGCCATGTCCGCACCCCGTGCCTCTTCGCAGTCCGCACCCCGTGCCCCTTCGCAGTCCGCACCCCGTTCCCCTTCGCAGTCCGCGTCGCGGCCCCCCGCCGCGGTCCCCCGCCGCAATCCGCGTCGCGTAACCGTCGCGGTCGCCCGCCCCGGCCCCCGGAGGTCCTCGCCCGTGTCCGGCGCGGGGCGTCAGCTCGGCGGGGCGGTGCTGTGGCGGATCTTCAGTTCGACGGGGACGAGGGTCAGGGAGGGGACGGGGCCGGAGGCGGGTGCGCCGGGCTGGGGTGGGGTGTCCATGCGGTCGAGCAGGATGCGGAGCGCGATGGTGCCGATGTCCGTGAAGTCCGTGCGGATCGTGGTCAGCGGAGGCTGGAAGTGGGCGGCTTCCGGGATGTCGTCGTAGCCGACGACGCTGACGTCCTCGGGGACCCGGCGTCCCGCCTCGTGGAGAGCGCGCAGCAGGCCGAGGGCCATCTGGTCGTTCGAGACGAAGACGGCGGTGAGGGTGCGGTCCTTCGCCAGTTTCCGGCCCAGGTCGTAGCCGGAGTCGGCGCTCCAGTCGCCGACGAGGGGGGCGTGGATCTCGGCTCCGGCCGCGGTGAGGGTGTCGCGCCAGCTCTCCGCTCTGCGGTCCGCCGATGACCAGCCGGTCGGGCCGGCGAGGTGGCGGACCGTCGGGTGGCCGAGGGAGAGGAGGTGGCGTGTCGCTTCGCGGGCGCCGGTGCGGGCGTCGGAGGTGACCATGGGGGTGCCGTCCCCGAGGTCGTTGTCCATGACGACCAGCGGGGTGTCCAGACGGGCCTCGGCCAGCGCCCGGGCCACCCTGACCTGCGGGGCGATGGCGATGACGCCGTCCGCGCCCTCCGCCGACAGCCGGTCCGCGGCCCGCACGACCGTGTCCCGGTCCGCCGTGTCCAGGGCGATGGAGCTCACCAGGTAGCCCGCCTCCTGTGCCGCCGCGTTGATCGCGGTGAGGGTGGAGGCGGGGCCGTAACGGGCCGCGTCGAACGAGATCACGCCGAGCATGCGGGTGCGGCCGCTGGCCAGCGAGCGCGCGCTGCTGCTGGGGCGGTAGCCCAGTGTGCGCATGGCCGTCCGGACGGCCTCCCGGGTCTCGGCGCGGACGGCCGGGTGGTCGTTGAGCACCCGGGAGACCGTCTGCTTGGAGACGCCGGCCAGTTTCGCGACGTCGTCCATCACCGGGCGGGCGCCCGCGAAGTTGCGGCGGCTGCGTCCCTTGGTCGCCGGGCCGTCGGCGGCGCCTGGGGTCATGGTGGGTGCTCTTCTTCCTTCGGCCTGGAGTGGTCCGCGGGCGGGTCCGGTCCCGGCCGCGGATCCGACGGGCCTGCCCTGCCCGGACCCACAGGATAGGCCGGTCACGGGCGAGGGCGGAGGCGGAGGCGGAGAGCAGGGGCCCCTGGGGGCGGGTGTGCGTCAGGGGCTGGACGGGCCCAGGTCGGGGGTGTCCGTGAGGTGGACCCGGTGGGCGGTCGTGCCGTGCAGTTCGAGGAGGACCAGGTCGTTGAGGCCGGGGCGCAGGACGGGGGCCGGGACGTAGAGGGTGCGCTGCGGGCCGCGGTTCCAGTAGCGGCCCAGGTGGAACCCGTTGATCCAGGCCTCGCCCTTGGTCCAGCCGGGCAGGGAGAGGAACGCGTCGGCGGGGGTCGTCACCTCGAACCCACCCTGGTAGAGGGCTGGTTGGATGCACGGCGGTTCGGTGGAGACCGGTGCGGCGGCGTACTTCGCCGTGGTGGGGGCGTCCTCCAGCGGCAGGGGGTGGCAGTCCCAGCCGCGCAGCGGGGCGCCGTTGAAGGCGACCGGGCCCAGCAGGCCCTTGGGGACGCCGATGCGGGGGCCGTAGTTGACCCGGCCCATGTTCTCGACGAGCACCTCCAGGACGGCGTCGGGGCGCGGGACGTGCACGGGCAGCGTCTCGTCGTGGCGCTCGCGTTCCAGGACGCCCGCGGGGGCGCCGTCCAGGAAGACCTGGGCCCGGTCTCCCACACCGCCGGTGAAGTGGAGGAGGCCGGGGCCGTGGGCCGGGACCGTCGTCCGGTAGAGGGTGTATCCGGCTCGCCGGCCGAGGTCGTCCGCGGTGCGGGGGTCCGTGGCGCGAAGAGGCTTGCCGGCGAGGGCGAAGAGGGGGGTGCGGTGGGTCAACTCGACGGTGGTGAGCGGGAGTTTGGGTGACGGAGCGGGTGCCGGTTCGTCCGGGACCGGGGCGTGGCGGGCTATGACCTCGCGGAAGGCGTGGTACTTCGGGCCCGGATCACCGCTCTCGGTGAGCGGGGCGTCGTAGTCGTAGGAGGTGACGGTGGGGGCGTAGGCGTGGTGGTGGTTGGCGCCGTTGGTGTGACCGAAGTTGGTGCCGCCGTGGAACATGTAGATGTTGACGGAGGCGCCGGCCGCGAGGAGCCGGTCCAGGTCGGCGGCGGCCTCCTCGGTGTCTCTGCCGTGGTGCGGGCCGCCCCAGTGGTCGAACCAGCCGATCCAGAACTCCGCACACATGAGCGGGCCTTCGGGCTGCGCCTCGCGCAGTCGCCGCAGCGACGCCTCGACACGGCTGCCGAAGGTGCCGGTGGCCAGAACGCCGGGGATCGTGCCCTTCTCCAGGTGGTCGCCGTCGGTCTGGTCGCAGGTGAAGAGGAGCTCCTCGACCCCTCGTGAGCGGAAGGACTGCTCGAGGTGCTTGAGGTAGGCGGCGTCGTCGCCGTAGGCGCCGTACTCGTTCTCCACCTGGACGGCGATGACCGGGCCGCCCGCCTGCGCCATGTACGGCAGGAGCGGCGGGAGGAGGAGGTCGAGGTAGCGGTCGATGACGTCGGTGAAGCGGGGGTCGCTGGTGCGCAGGCGGACGTCGGGATCGGCGCCGAGCCAGTGGGGCAGGCCGCCGCCGTCCCACTCGGCGCAGATGAAGGGGCCGGGGCGCAGGAGGACGTGCAGGCCCTCGGCCGCGGCGAGGCGGAGGAAGCGGGGCAGGTCGAGGAGGCCGTCCAGGACGAGGGCGCCCGGTTCGGGCTGGTGGAGATTCCACGGGATGTACGTCTCCACCGTGTTCAGTCCCATGAGGCGGGCTTTGCGGAGGCGGTCGGCCCACTGGTCTGGGTGGACCCGGAAGTAGTGCAGGGCGCCGGAGAGGATCCGGAACGGGTCGCCGTCGAGGAGGAAGCCGTCGGAGGTGGTGGTCAGGGCGGGCATGCGGGTCCCTTCGGGTGGTGCGTGGGCGGACGGGTGGAGCTGCGTGAGCCGGGTTGACCGGGGCGCGGCGCTGCGCGTCCCCTCGCGCCCGAGGAAGCGGCGGGCGTGGTCGTGTCGGTGGGCCGCGTCGACCCACGTGGTCGTGGCGGCGGGCGTGGTCGTGGCGGCGAGCGTGGTCGTGGCGGTGGGCCGCGTCGACCCACGTGGTCGTGGCGGCGGGCGTGGTCGTGGCGGCGGGCGTGGTCGTGGCGGCGGGCGTGGTCGTGGCGGTGCGGCGGGCTGGGCCGCGGGGCGTCCACCGCCTCCGCGGGGCGTCCACCGCCTCGGTGGGGCACCCACCGCTCCCGCGGGCGCGGGATGCAGCCGGGGGGCGCGTCCGGGTGGGGAGCGCGTTCCCGTCGCTCTCAGGCGGACTCCCGGCGCGCCCGTGTCGCCCGGGTCAGCCAGAGCGTCGCCGCGAGACAGGTCGCCGAGACGGCGGCCAGGATGAGCGGGACCGCCCGGACGCCGGACCACTCGATGGCCTTGCCGAGCGCCGGGCCCGCTGCCACGCCGCCCAGCATGGACGCCGCGATGACGACCGCGCCGGCGCGGCGGGCTCGCGGGGCGGCCCGGTTGAGCCAGGGCAGGCCGGTCGGGAAGATCGGGGCGATGAAGAGGCCGACGCCGGCGTAGGCGTAGGGGGCGAGGTCGGGGACCCTCGCCAGGAGGAGGCACGCGGTCATGCCGGCGCAGGAGACCGTGATGACGGTTTGGGCGGAGAAACGCAGGGCGATCGGGGCGACCAGGAAGCGGCCCACGGTCATCATCAGCCAGTAGACGCTGGTCGCGGTGGCGGCCGCGCCCGCGCCGTAGCCGACGGTCTCCAGATGGGTGGGCTCCCAGCCGCCGACGCCCGCCTCGACGCCGACGTGCAGGACGTAGAGGGTGACGAAGACGGCGAGGACGGAGCGCAGGGCGGCGCCGGCGGGCGTGCGGGCGCCGGGACCGGGGCGGGTGTCGGCGTGGGCGCCGGTGTCGTCGGTGGGGTGCGGGGTGTGGTTGCGCACGCCTCTCAGACAGAGCAGCAGAGGGAGGTTGGCGAGCGCGAAGGCCAGGAAGAGGGCCGGGTAGTGCTCGGATCCGACGACGCCGATCAGGGTCGGCCCGAGGATCGCGCCGATGCCGAAGTGGGCGTTGAGGATGTTGAGCATCGCCGTGGAGCGGTGGCCGAAGCCGATGGAGAAGAGCTGGTTGAGGCCGTAGTCGATGCCGCCGAAGCCGAGCCCCGCGACGAACGCCGCGACGAGGGCGACAGACCAGTCGGGTGCGAGTGCGAAGCCTGCGGCTCCGGCCGCCATCAGCAGGTACGACGCGCCGAGGATCCGGCGGTTGCTCGTGCGCCCGTAGCGTCGGTCGAAGAGGAGGACTCCGGCGACTCCGCCCACGAAGTGGGCGCTCAGGCCCAGGCCCGCCTCGGAGGGTGAGAGGCCGAACTCGTCCCGGAGGGACGGGATCGACGGGCCGTAGAGAGCCTGCAGGGCGCCGATGAGGACGAACCCCGCGCAGGAAGCGACCACCGCGGCCGCGGTGAAGACGGGGGTGGGCGGCGCGACCCGCTCGGGTGGGGCGATCGGCTGGGGGTGGGTGGCCGGGGTGCGCTGTGCCGTGGGGTGCTCGGTCACACGGGCTCCAGTGGCGGACGGCCCACTGCGGTGTGGGATGCGGGTGATGCTCCGACGAGCGTCGATGTTACCGGTAACATGCGCCCCGTCAAGATGAACGGCCGAGGGGAAGAGGGGTCGGCCGGTCGCGGGCCCGGGCACGGGCCCGGTGTCGGCACGGGCACGGCTTGGTTGCGACAAGAGGTTCTCGCTGTACGGGCGTTGGGGGAACGGCAGCATGCGAGGAATGAGCCGAGAGCGAGACGGAGACCGAGGCGGGGACGGGACCGGGACCGGAGCAGGAGTCAGGGCCGGGGGTGGGGGCGGAGTCGAGGCCGGAGGCGGGCCCGGGGCCGGGGCCGGAGCCCAGGCCGGGGCCGGAACCGGAGCCGCAGCCGGAGCCCAGGCCGGAGCCGAGGCCGGAGAACGAGGGCGCGACCGGTACGTCGACTTCCTGCGGGCCTGGGCCATTCTGCTGGTGGTGCTCGGGCACTGGCTGATCACCGGGCTGGTCCGGCGCCCGGACGGGGAGATCGTCGCGCCGGAGCTGCTGGCGACCGTGCCCTGGACTCAGTGGCTCACCCTGGGCTTCCAGATCATGCCGCTGTTCTTCCTCGCCGGGGGGCACGCCGCCGGCGGGTCCTGGACGCGGGCCCGGTCCGCCGGCGGGACCGTCGCCGGGTGGGTGGGGCGGCGAACGGTGCGGCTGCTGCTCCCCGCCACCGCGTACAGCGGTCTCGTGCTTCTCGCCGTCGGGGTGTGCGCCTGGCTCGGCGTGGACCGCGCCACGCTGGCGCAGGCGGGATGGGCGATGGCCATGCAGTTCTGGTTCCTGCCGGTGTATCTGCTGCTCAGCTCCCTGACACCGGCGATGTACGCCCTTCACGAGCGGTGGGGGACGCGTGTCCCCCTGGGCATGGGGGCCATCGGCTTCGGCGTCGGCGCGTTGGTCGCTGCCGCCGGCTCGCCACGTTCCGGGGGCGTCGAAACCGTCGGGGCGCTCAACTACCTGCTCGTCTGGGGCGTGGTCTACCAGCTCGGTTTCTGCTGGCGTGACGGGTTGCTGGGCGGCGGCGGACGGCGGGCGGCGGCCGTCGCGCTCGCGGTGGGCGGCGGGGCGGCGTTCGCCGCGCTGGTCGGACCCGGGCCGTTCCCCGTCAGTCTGATTCTGGTGACCGGTCAGGAGCTGAGCAACGCCGACCCTCCGTCGGCGGCCATGCTGGCCTGGGCGGTGGCGCAGGTCGGGGTGGCTCTGCTGGTCGCACCCGTCGTGCGGCGGGTGCTGGAGCGGGCCCGGGTGGAACGGGCCGTGCGGGTTCTGGGGGCCGGCAGCATGGCGCTCTACCTGTGGCACATGCTGCCGGTGCTGATCGTCGCGGCCGCGTTCTACCTGCCCGGTCTCGCACCCGAACCCGGCTTCGGCTCCGCCGCCTGGTGGGTGCTGCGGGCGCCGTGGCTCCTGGTCCTGGGCGGTGTCCTGGCGGGAGTCATGCGGGCGCTGCGGCCACTTGAGCGGGTGGTGGCCGTCCTGGAGGCCCGTGTGCGGCCCGGTCCCGGGCTCCGGGGAGCGGCGGCCTGGCCGATGTGGGGCGGACTCGGCGTGAGCGTCTGCGCGCTGACGTATGTCGCGGGGCACGGGTTCGCCTACGGGGGCGAGTTCCCGGTGTGGGCAGCGGTGGGGCTGGGCGTGGGCACGGTTCTGGTGAGTCTGGCTCCGGGCGCCCGGGTCGTGTCCGTGGGCGCGGCGGGCCGGCCGGAGGGCGGCGGAGCGGGCGGGGGCCGGGGGGACGCGCAAGGCGACGGCGAACCGGAGAGGGCCGTCTGACCCACCCGGCCCGAGACCCGTGCCGGACGCCCGGACGCTCAGACCCCGAAACCCGGGAATCCGGGAATCCGGGAATCCGGGAATCCGGGAATCCGGGAATCCGGGAA
>NZ_JBHVYK010000143.1:0-11404 GCF_042880855.1 Streptomyces sp. NPDC058291 | reverse complement strand
GGCCCGGGCGGGCGTAGTACCAGCCCTGGGCGGTGTCGCAGCCCAGTATCCGCAGTTGCTCGGCCTGCGCGTAGCACGGGGGAGGTCTCCTGCGCGGGGCGGACGAAGAATGGGGGCGGTGCACGGGGGACTGCACCTGCTTTCTTCCGCGGCCGGCCGGCGGGGGCGTGACCCGCGTGCGGCCCGTGGATGTGGGGCTGCTGAAGGGCAGACGCTGCGCCCGGGGCCGGACACCAGACGGGACCGGGGATGAGCACCACTCCCGGTCCCGCCCGTCCGCGCTGTTCGGCGAACGTTCTTCTCGACTGCCCCGGCGGTCCTACCGCTTGGCCGCCTTGCGCGTGGCGCGCAGCCACTCCCTGTTCATGCCGGTGATGGACACCAGCGGGATGCCCTTCGGGCAGGCGGTCGCGCACTCTCCCGCGAGGGTGCAGCCGCCGAAGCCCTCCGCGTCCATCTGGGCGACCATGTCCAGCACCCGGGTCTCCCGCTCGGGCGCACCCTGCGGCAGCACGTTGAGGTGATTGACCTTGGCGGACGTGAACAGCATGGCCGCGCCGTTGGGGCAGGCGGCCACGCAGGCTCCGCACCCGATGCACTCGGCGTGCTCGAACGCGAAGTCGGCGTCGGGCTTGGGCACCGGCGTGGCGTGCGCCTCGGGGGCGGCGCCGGTCGGGGCGGTGACGTAGCCGCCGGCCTGGATGATCCGGTCGAACGCCGACCGGTCGACCACCAGGTCCTTGATCACCGGGAAGGCGGCGGCCCGCCACGGTTCGACGTCGATGGTGTCGCCGTCGTGGAAGGACCGCATGTGCAGTTGGCAGGCGGTGGTGCGTTCGGGGCCGTGCGCGTCGCCGTTGATGACGAGCGAACAGGCGCCGCAGATGCCCTCACGGCAGTCGTGGTCGAAGGCGACCGGGTCCTCACCGCGCAGGATGAGGTCCTCGTTGAGGGTGTCGAGCATCTCCAGGAAGGACATGGCGGGCGAGATGCCGTCCACCTCGTAGGTGGACATGGCGCCGTCGGCGTCGGCGGCGCGCTGCCGCCACACGCGCAGGGTGAGCTTCATGCGTAGCTCCGCTGGGTGGGATGGACGTACTCGAAGACCAGGTCTTCCTTGTGCAGGACGGGGGCCGCGCCGGTCCCGGTGAACTCCCAGGCGGCCGCGTAGGCGAACGCGTCGTCCCGGCGGGCGGCCTCGCCGTCGGGCGTCTGGGACTCCTCGCGGAAGTGGCCGCCGCAGGACTCGGCGCGGTGCAGCGCGTCGAGGCACATCAGCTCGGCGAGCTCCAGGTAGTCGACGATCCGGTTGGCCTTCTCCAGGGACTGGTTGAACTCCTCGCCGACGCCCGGGACCCTGACGCGCCGCCAGAACTCCTCGCGGATCTGCGGGATGCGCTCCAGCGCCTTGCGCAGACCGGACTCCGTGCGGGCCATTCCGCACCACTCCCACATCAGTTCGCCCAGTTCGCGGTGGAAGGAGTCGGGGGTGCGGTCGCCGTCGACGGACAGCAGCAGGTTGAGCCGGTCCTGGGTCTCGGCCAGCACCTCCTGGACGACGGGGTGTCCCTCGTCCACCGCGCCGTGGTGCGGGTTGCGGGCGAGGTAGTCGTTGATGGTCGCCGGCAGGACGAAGTAGCCGTCGGCCAGTCCCTGCATCAGCGCGGACGCGCCGAGCCGGTTGGCGCCGTGGTCGGAGAAGTTGGCCTCGCCGATCGCGAACAGGCCGGGGACGGTGGTCTGCAGGTCGTAGTCGACCCACAGCCCGCCCATCGTGTAGTGCACGGCCGGGTAGATCCGCATCGGGACCCGGTACGGATCCTCGTCGGTGATCCGCTGGTACATGTCGAAGAGGTTGCCGTACTTCGCCTCGACGGCCTTGCGGCCCATGCGCTCGACGGCGTCGGCGAAGTCGAGGTAGACGCCCTGCCCGCCGGGCCCGACGCCCCTGCCCTCGTCGCAGACGTTCTTCGCGGCGCGCGAGGCGATGTCGCGGGGGACCAGGTTGCCGAAGGAGGGGTAGATGCGCTCCAGGTAGTAGTCGCGCTCGTCCTCGGGGATCTCGTTCGCGGGCCGCGTGTCGCCCTTGGCCCGGGGCACCCAGATGCGGCCGTCGTTGCGCAGCGACTCGCTCATCAGCGTCAGCTTGGCCTGGTGGTCGCCGCTGCGCGGGATGCAGGTGGGGTGGATCTGGGTGAAGCAGGGGTTGGCGAAGCAGGCTCCGCGCCGGTGCGCCCGCCAGATCGCGGTGGCGTTGGAGTTCATCGCGTTGGTCGACAGGTAGAACACGTTCCCGTAACCGCCGCTGGCGAGGACGACGGCGTCCGCGAAATAGGCAGCGATCTCCCCGGTGATCAGGTCCCGGGCCACGATCCCGCGCGCCCGCCCGTCGACGACGATCAGGTCGAGCATCTCGGTGCGCGGGTGCATCTCGACGTTCCCGGCGGCGATCTGCCGGCTGAGGGCCTGGTAGGCGCCGAGCAGCAGTTGCTGGCCCGTCTGACCGCGGGCGTAGAAGGTCCGCGAGACCTGGACCCCGCCGAAGGAGCGGGTGTCGAGCAGACCGCCGTACTCGCGGGCGAAGGGCACGCCCTGTGCCACGCACTGGTCGATGATCTCGACCGAGATCTGCGCGAGCCGGTGCACGTTGGACTCGCGTGCCCGGAAGTCGCCGCCCTTGACGGTGTCGTAGAAGAGGCGGTGGACCGAGTCCCCGTCGTTGCGGTAGTTCTTGGCCGCGTTGATGCCGCCCTGCGCGGCGATGGAGTGGGCGCGGCGCGGGGAGTCCTGGTAGCAGAACTGGACGACGTGGTAGCCCTGTTCGGCGAGCGTGGCGCCCGCGGAGCCGCCGGCCAGGCCGGTGCCGACGACGATCACGGTGTGCTTGCGCCGGTTGGCGGGGTTGACCAGCCGGGCCTCGAAGCGGCGCTTGTCCCAGCGTTCGGCGATCGGTCCCGCGGGCGCCTTGGCGTCGACGAGGGGCTCGCCGGTCGTGTAGTCGGTGAAGTCGGTCATTCAGCTCACCACTCCGGTCATGACGGCCACGGGAACGGCGATGAAGCCGGCCGTGAGCAGTAGTGCGAGGACGTCGGCCGTCGTCTTCAGGGCGCGGTCGCGGCTGCGGCTGCCGGCGCCGAGGGTCTGGGCGGCGCTCCAGAAGCCGTGCCGCACGTGCAGGCCGAGCGCGAGCATGGCCACGATGTACACGACGTCGCCGTACCAGGTGGAGAAGGTGTCCACGACGTTCTGGTACGGGTGGCCCTCCTGGAAGCCTCCGCTGTGCACGGTGCCGGTCGTCAGGTCGAGGAGGTGCCAGACGATGAACAGGGCGAGGATGATCCCGCCCCAGCGCATGGTGCGCGTGGCGTAGCTCGCCCGGGGCTTGCGGTGCACGTACTTGGTGGGACGGGCCCTCAGGTCGCGGCGGCTGAGCTGGTAGGCGCAGACGGCGTGCGCGACGACCGCGACGACCAGCACGACCCGGATCAGCCACAGCGTCCACCCGTAGTGCATGAACGGCTCGCCGACCGTGCGCAGCCAGTGCGCGTAGTGGTCGAACTCGCCCGGCCCGAAGAAGATCTTCAGGTTCCCGATCATGTGGACGACCAGGTACAGCAGCATGATCAGACCGCTGACGGCCATCACGGACTTCTTGCCGACGGAGGAGTCCCACACGGTGCGTGCCATGGACGGTCGTCGGTCCGTCCGCGTTGCCAGAGCCATGTCTCCAGACGCTAGGGCCGGCGCCCCTCATCGGTCCAAGACATGGTCCGGCTCGTTTCCATAGCGTGCGCCTATCATGGCGGGATGCAGTTCCAGCAGCTCCAGTACTTCGTGGCGGTCGCCGAGACCCGGCACTTCACCCGGGCCGCCGAGCTGGTGCACGTCGCACAGCCGTCGCTGTCGCAGCAGATCAAGGCGCTGGAGCGGGAGTTGGGCGCCGATCTCTTCCAGCGCGCGCGGGGCAACATCACGCTCACCGACGCCGGTGAGGCGCTGCTGCCGCTGGCCCGGCGGATCCTGGCCGACACCGAGACCGCGCGGTACGAGGTGCAGGAACTGGTGCAGCTGCGCAGCGGCCGGGTGCGGCTGGGGGCCACGCCGAGCCTGTGCACGGGCCTGCTGCCGGACGTGCTGCGCGCCTTCCACGACCGCTACCCGGGCATCCGGCTGCTGATCGAGGAGGGCGGTTCGCACGACCTCGTCCGGGGGCTGGCCCGCGGCGCCCTCGACCTCGCCCTGGTCGTCCTGCCCCTGCCGACCCCGTCCCCGGCGCTGACGACGGTGGAGCTGCTGCGCGAGGACCTGGTCGTGGTGTCCTCGCCGGAGGCCGCCAAGCCGGGGGCGGAGCGGCGGACGGTCCGGATCGCCGACCTGGAGCGCGAGCGTCTGGTGATGTTCCGGCACGGCTACGACCTGCGGGAACTCACGGTGGCCGCGTGCCGGGCCGAGGGCTTCGAGCCCGACTTCGCGGTCGAGGGCGGGGAGATGGACGCGGTGCTGGGATTCGTGCGGGCCGGCCTCGGGGTGGCCGTCGTCCCCCGGATGGTGGCCGCCCGCTCGGGCCGGGGACTGCGCGTCACCCCGCTCGCCCGGCCCGGTCTGCACCGCACGATCGCCCTGGCCCACCGCAGCGACGTGGCGCCGCCCCGCGCGGCCCGGGAGCTGCAGCGGATGCTGCTGGAGCGGTGAACGACGTCCGGCCGGAGTCAGCCCCGCAGGGCAGGCTCGAACGCCTCCTCGCACCACCGGCGAAAGCCCGTGGGCGTGGTGTCGGGGGTGCTGGGCTGGGCCGCGCCGGAGAAACCCTGGGTGTTCCGGGCGTCCGTCATGTCGGCCACGGCCTGCGCCCAGGCCTCGGTCGCGCCCTGGCGGATCATCATCGCGGGCTGACCTTACTCCGCCCCGGGCGGCACGGGGGTCGCCTGGTGGTAGTACATCCGCCAGCCCGTCTCCTCGCTCCGCCTGCGCCAGAGCGAGCTGCGGCGGGCGCGCCGGCCGCCGGAGTCCGTCTCGTAGGTGAGATGGACCAGGCCGGGGGCCAGCACGACGCCCTCGATGGACGAAGGCTCGTAGCGGGGGCCGTCCGGCGAGCCGCCCGGGTGGTCGGGCAGCCAGGCCAGCATGTCCGCGTACGTGTAGCGGCGGCCCGAGGAGCCCACCTCCACGAACTCGGGGTCGAGCAAGGGCTCGAACCGGGCCCGGCTGGCGCGCACGGCGGGGTCCATCAGGGCCAGCTCGCCGGCTACCGCCTCGTTCACGTCGTCGTCCGCGTATGTCATCCGCCCATCGTCGCGGACGGCCCGCGCGCTCCCGCGACCGAGGTGTCCGCTCATCCCGTGGCGTCGACCAGGGCCAGTTCGTGCAGCCGGTCCGGCGGGCCCGGGCGGGCGTAGTACCAGCCCTGGGCGGTGTCGCAGCCCAGTATCCGCAGCTGCTCGGCCTGCGCGCCGGTCTCCACGCCCTCCACCGTGACCGCGAGGTCCAGGCTGTGGGCGAGCGAGACGATCCCCTCGACGATCTTGAGGTCGACGGGGTCCGCCGGGAACTGCTGCATGCCCTGGGTGAAGGAACGGTCCAGCTTGAGCACGCTCACCGGGAGACGGCGCAGGTTGGCCAGGTTGGAGTAGCCGGTGCCGAAGTCGTCCAGCGCGATGTCGACGCCCATCTCGGCGAGCCGGCGCAGCGGCTTGAGCAGGTCGTCGTCGGCGCCGATCAACGCCGACTCCGTCACCTCCAGGCACAGGGCCTCCGGCCGGACGCCGGCGCGTTCCAGGATGTCGACGGTGTCCTGCACCAGGCCGGGATGGGTGAGCTGGCACGGGGAGAGGTTGACGTTGACGCGCAACGGGGCGGTGCCGCCGGTGCGCTCACGCCACGCGCCGGCCTGGCGGACGGACTCCTCCAGGACCCAGCGGCCCAGCGGGACGATCAGCCCGGTGCGCTCGGCGAGCGGGATGAACCGGTCCGGCCCGAGCACGCCGTGCTGGGGGTGCAGCCAGCGCACCAGGGCCTCGGCGCCGCGCACACTGCCGTCGCCGAGGTGGACCAGCGGCTGGTACTCGATGAAGAACTCACCGCGTTCCAGGGCCGCCGGCAGCGCCGTGGTCAGACCGTGCCGGGTGATCGCCCGGGCGTCCGCCTCCGGGTCGGCGAGCTCGAAGCGGTTGCCGCCCGCCGACTTGGCCCGGTACATGGTGATGTCGGCGCTGCGCAGCACCTCGGCCGCGCTGCGCTCCCCCGCCGGGCCCTCGACGATGCCGATGCTGCCGCGCACGGTCAGCTCCCGGCCGTCGATGCTCACCGGCGCGACCAGGACGTTCATGATGCGCGCGGCGAGTTCGTCGACCTCGTGGCGGGTGTCGGGGCCGGTGGTCAGCGCCACGAACTCGTCGCCCCCGAGGCGCGCGACCATCTCGCCGGGCGCGGTCGCGCAGGACTGCAACCGGTCGGCGACCTCGACGAGCAGCCGGTCGCCGGCCGCGTGGCCGAGGCTGTCGTTGATGGTCTTGAAGCCGTCCAGGTCGAGGTAGCACAGTCCGAAGCGCTTGCCCTCGCCGGCGGCCAGCACCTTCTCCAGGCGTTCGAAGAACAGCGTCCGGTTGGGCAGACCGGTGAGCGCGTCGTGGGTGGCCTCGTACCGCAGCCGGAGGTTGAGCAGCCGTCGCTCGGTGGTGTCCTCCATGAGGGCCAGCGTGTACTGCGGTTCGCCGTCGGCGTCCCGGAGCAGGGAGACCGTGAGATTGGTCCACAGGACCGTTCCGTCGGGCCGGCTGAACGCCTTCTCCGTGTGGTAGTGCTCGCGCTGGCCGCGGACGAGTTCGTCGTAGAGCCGCCAGGTCTGCGGCGCGTCCTCGGGATGCGTCAGATCCTGGACCCTGCGGTCCCGCAGGGTCCGCTCGGAACCGCCGAACATCCGCAGCAACGCCTCGTTGACCTGGAGGACGTTGCCGTCGAGGTCGGCGATGCCGATCCCTATCGCGGCGCCCTCGAAGACCGCGCGAAAGCGCGCCTCGCTCGCGTGCAGCGCCTGCGCGACGACGCCTTGGGCGCGCAACGCGGCCTGGGCGATGGCCTCCTGTTCGGCCAGCGTGCGCTCGCGCAGGGCCTGCGCGAAGCCGGCCGCCATGGCGTGCTGCAGCCGTGAGGCGCGGATGCGCAGGTCCTCCTGGGGGCCGTCCTCGCCGCAGTACAGCACCAGGTAGGCGTCGACGCAGTCGAGGGAACGGCTGAGCGCGTCGGGGTCCGTGCAGTGCGCGTCGACGAGGGCGGCGCCGACGTTCTTGCCGGCGTCGGCGTCGTAGCCCCGCTGCAGCAGCGCCTCGCGCAGCCGTCGCGCCAACGGCAGCAGCCGCTCCTCCAGTTCGGGCCGGGTCAGCGACGTCGAGGTCACCGGGAACACGGCCCGGCTCCAGATCGTCGCGAACCGCCGCAGTCTGTCCTCCGGCCCGTCCGGCTCCGCGGTCACGCCGTACGCCCCACGCCGGCGAAACCCGAGAGGGCCCAGGGGTCCTCGTCCTCCGGCGCCGTGTCCGGCCGCCAGCGCGGCATCGGCACCAGTCCCGGTTCCACCATGTCGTACCCCTCGAAGAACCGCCCGATCTCGTCCCGAGAGCGCATGATCAGCGGATTGCGAATGTCCTTGTACACCTCGACCGCGCCTTCGGCCTGCTCCGCCGGCATCGGGATTCCCTCGTACGAGGCATGCGTGAGCACGAGGAGGCTGCCGGGCGCGAGTGCCGCGCCGAGCTCGGCCACCGCCGCGTACGGGTCGTCGGCGTCCTCCACGAAGTGCAGGACGGCGACCAGCAGCAGCGCCACCGGCCGGTCCAGGTCGATCAGCCCGGCGACCTGCGGGCTGTGCAGGACCTCCTGCGGCTTGCGCAGGTCGGCCGCGACGACGCCGGCGTCGTCGTTGCCCGCCAGCACCGCCTCGCTGTGCGCCACCGCCACCGGGTCGTGGTCGACGTAGACCACGCGCGCTCCGGGGCTCGCCGCCTGGGCGACCTCGTGCGCGCTGCCGAAGGTGGGGATGCCGGAGCCGATGTCGAGGAACTGGGTGACGCCCTCGGCGACCGCGTAGCGCACGGCACGGCGCATGAACGCCCGGTTCGCCTGGCTGATCTTGGGAAGTCCGGGCAGGAACTCCATGGCCCTGCGCGCCGCCTCCCGGTCCACCTCGAAGTTGTGCGAGCCGCCCAGGTAGTAGTCGTAGATCCGCGAGACGCTCGGCACCGAGATGTCGATGCTCCGAGGTGCCCAGGCGGGACGCTCCATCTATCTCTCCAAGGCGTAGGCGATCCGGTGTTCGAGCTGAGGCTACTGATCGCCCGCCAAACGGGCGAGGGGAAACGGAAATTGACCGTCCGTTCCCGGTCACTGCCTGCGGCACGTGCCGAAATCGACGACCCGCCGTCAGGCTACGAAAAGTGCCCGAGGCGCTCCGGAGCGTCTCCGCAACGGCCCCGAGGGCGGCGAAAGTCTACGCACACGACACGGCGCCGGGACAAACACAGCGGTCCGCCCCCTCCGTGCGGCGCGGAGGGGGCGGACCTGCGGTCGTGCGCGAAGGGGCAGTCGCGGGGATCAGCCCTGGGGAGGTGATTCCTACTGCGCCGGCGCTCCGACCAGCTTTCCGTCGGGCGCGACGGCGTACCACGTGCCGCCCACGCCCTGGCCGTTGATGTCACCGGGGGCCTTGTCGCCGGCGAAGGTGTAGATCGGCGAGCAGTTGACCGTCTGCTGCTTGACGCCGTCACCGCGCGTGAAGCTCATCAGGCCCTTCTTCTGGACGCCCTTGGTGTCGTTGGCCTCGACCGGCGCGACGACCGGCCACTTCTGCAGGCACGCGCCGTTGCAGTTCGACACCGGCTTCGGCCACGCCTTGTCCTTCAGGAAGCGGTAGACCGTCATACCGTTCTTGTCGACGACGATCTCGCCGAGGTTGGGGTCCTTGCGGACGGACAGCCCCGCCAGGGCCGTGTCCGAGCCCGCCTTGGCCTTCTTGCCGTCGGGGGCCAGCGCGAACCACTTGTTGCCCACGCCCTGACCGCTGGTGTCGCCGGCGTTGGCGTCCTTCGCGTAGTAGTAGGCGGGCCAGCCGCCCACGGTGAGCTGCTTGGAGCCGTCGGAGCGGGTGATCTCGCCGAGCAGCGACTTGTCGATGCCGTCACCGGCGCTGACGTCGTCGGCGGACACCGGCGGCCAGGTGGTCGCGCAGTCGCCGTCGCAGTTCGACTTCGGCGGTTCGGCGGTGTCCGCGTCGAAGCGGTAGAGGGTCTTCCCCGCGCTGTCGGTCAGGATCTTGCCGAGTTCGCCGTTCGCGGAGATGGCCAGCTCGCCGGCGCTCGCCGCCTGCGCTCCGGTTCCGGTCCCCGCGCCGACGCCGCCACCGGGGGCGCTGGCGCTCGCACTGGCTCCCGCGGCGCCGTAACCGCTGCCGACGCCCGCGATGCCACCCGCCGGAGCCGTGGCTCCGACGTTCTGGCTCGACGCCGACGTGCCGCTTTCGGATCCGCACGCCGCCGTCAGCGCCAGCACGGCCACCGTGCCCGCCGCGAGTGAGGCGCTCCGCCAGGTGGTCTTCATCGTCAACAACTCCCCGATCGTCACAAGGGTGTTTCAGCGCCCTGCTGCGCCGCCGCACGGTCCTGAGTACGCACCGGGGCGGTGGTTGCGTTCAAACCCGGCGCGAATTTCTTTTCCGCCGGCCGGGGCGCGGACCGGGAAAGCCCCGGCGGGAGCCGCCCGGCGGCGGCCGCGCGGGCCGCCGCACCGGGACCCGCAGGCGTGCCGGTCGCACACGCGCCCGGTCGGCCGGATGCGCGAGCGCACCGGCCGGCAAACCCGCGAACCGGAACTTCCCCCGTTCGGGGCAATCCCCGCCGGGCATGGACACAGGGGAGCGCGCGAAGCCGCATGATCTCCGTCGTGCATGGACCCGAATCGACCCGATCCGTCCTTCTCACCAGGGCGTTGGCCCTGGTGACCGTGGCCTGGATCCTCGCGGCCGCGCCGGCCGGGGTGGCCACGGCCGACGCGTGCGCGTACGCCTCGACGGGCCCGGACGGCACCGAGGCGGTGGCGGTCGCGGGCGGCCACGGATGGCCGACGTCCCCCGTGTGCCCGCCGTCGAAGCCCACCCCGCCGCCCGAGCCGCCGCCGAAGCCACCGCCCGAGCCGACACCCACGCCCACGCCCACGCCGCCGCCCCCGAAACCGACGCCCTCCCCCACGCCCACTCCGAAGCCGCCCCCCGCACCCCGGCCGCCGGCGCCGAAACCACGCCCGAAACCGCCCCCGGCGCCCGCGCCTCCCCGGCCCGCGCCGCCCCCTCCCCGGCCCGCGCCCAGGGCCGCCCCGACGCCGTCACCGACCCCGACCCCGACCCCGAAGCCGGCGCCCCGGCCGGCCCCGCCCCCCTCCGCGCGCCCGGTGAGCTACCCGGCGTATCACTCCTCGCCCCACCAGCGGCCCGCCCGCGGTCACCAGTCGCCGGTCACCTACGTCCTGCTCATCACCGTCCCCGCGGTGATCGCCGTCGCCGCGCTGCGACCGCGCTAGCGCCCCTCCTGGAGGCATCCCTTGCCGGAATGGCTTGTTCTCACCCTCGCGATGCTCGCCGCCTGCGCGGTGGTGGTCGTCGTCACCCTCGTACGCCACCGGCGGGCGCCCGAGGACGAGGACCCCTCGGAGACCCCCGACGTCATCGAGTACATGACGATGTGGATCGGTGTGGTGTACGCCATCGTCCTCGGTCTGGCCATCGCGGGCGTCTGGGAGGCGCGCAGCGTCGCCCAGGACCAGGTCCAGGCGGAGGCCCAGGCGCTGCACGAGATCTCGGAGCGGGTGCGGGTCTATCCGCCGGATGTGCGTGACCGCATTCGGGCGGATGTCAACGCCTATGTCGGACACGTCGTCGACGTCGAGTGGCAGAAGATGGCCGACGACGGCGAGATGACCCCGCGCGGCGACGCGCTGCTGCAGAAGATCCGGGTGGACGTCACCGACTACCAGCCGACGTCCGACTTCCAGGCCCAGGCCTACCAACCGCTGCTCGACCAGATGGCCGCGGCCGACCAGGCGCGTCACGCCCGCGCCGACTCCACCGGGGCGACCATGCCGGGCGTGGTCTGGTTCGGGCTGCTGATCGGGGCCGTCGTCACCATCGGCATGGTCTTCGCGCTGCAGATCCGGCGCACGCCCCGCGAACTGGTCCTGGCCGGGCTGTTCTCGGCGCTGATCGCGTTCCTGCTCTTCCTGATCTGGGACTTCGACGCGCCCTACAGCCGAGGCGTCTCCGCGTCGGCGGAACCGTTCCTCAATCTGTTCCCCGGCATCGGGGGCTGAGGCCCGCGGGCCGGCGTCCGCCCGCCCGCGGGCCTCAGCGCCGGGGAGCGGCGGC
>NZ_JBHVYK010000142.1:0-12066 GCF_042880855.1 Streptomyces sp. NPDC058291 | reverse complement strand
GATGCACCCCTACTACGCGGCCGAGCGCGGTCTGGTCGACGACGTCATCGACCCCGCCGAGACCCGCGAGGTCCTCGTCAGGTCCCTGGCCATGCTCCGCACCAAGCAGACCGACCTGCCCTCGCGCAAGCATGGCAACCCGCCGCAGTAATGGAGCACCTTGAATGGTCAGACAAGAACGAGCGCTGCGCACCCGCGAGGCCCTGATCGAGTCCGCCGCCACGGTCTTCGACCGGGACGGCTTCAGCGTGGCCTCGCTCACCGCGATCAGCTCGCTGGCCGGAGTGAGCAACGGAGCACTCCACTTCCACTTCGCCAGCAAGGCCGGGGTGGCCGAGGCGGTGGAAGAGGCCGCGTCACAGCGACTCGACAGCATCGTCGCGGCGCACGAAGACGCGGTCGGCAACGCCCTGCAGCTGCTGGTGAACACCTCGCACGACCTGGCCCGCCGGCTCGGCGAGGACGTGGTGCTGCGCGCGGGCTTCGACCTGAGCCGCGAACAGGTCCATCAGGGCCGGGACCTGTACCGCCAGTGGCACGAGTGGGTCGAGGGCGCGCTGAAGCGCGCCGACGGCGAGGGCGTGCTCAACGAGGTCACGCCCGAGCAGGTGACGGCCTCGGTGGTGGCGGCCACCACCGGCTTCGAGGTGCTGGGGGCCCGGGACCCGCAGTGGCTCTCGCGCCGCACCGTGACCAGGTTCTGGCAGCTGCTGCTGCCGCGGCTGGCCACGCCCGCGGTGCTCGGCGACCTCGTGGCGGCCGGCGGCCCGCCCCCGGCGACCACGGCCGGCGGACGGCGGGACACCGGGACCGCGACCACCTGATCCGGCCAGCCACCCCACCGGGTCGTCGGGCATCAACTCGCTCTGCCGGACCCAGACGCCGTCGGCCACCCGCTTCAGCTCGCCCGTCCGCACTTCCCTCGGTTGGTCACCGTGCGGCACGGCACGGCACCCCGCCCCGCCGGTCGTGCGCCGACCCGCGCACTCGGAGCCCCCGCAGGCCCTCGACGGCCGTTCGCGGGGGCTCCGCCACGTGACGAGCGCACCCGGCCACCGAGCCGGGACGGCCGTCAGCTTCGCGCCTGCCTCGTCGGCCGACGGCTGTCCTCCGCCCGACCGCCCGGCTGTCCTCCGCCCGGCTGTCCTCCGTCCGGCCGTCCGGCCGTCCGGGCGCTGCGACCGCCGACGGCACGACGCACGGCACGACCTCCCGGTGGGCGGCGCCGCAGGAGCCGAGCCCGACCGGGTGTCACGCCTGCGCGGTCCCGTACAGAGTGCGGGGCCGCCGGGACGCGGGGGATGTCGTCCTGGCGGCCCCGGAAGGGCGGGGCTCCGCCCGAGGGCGGCTCCGCCCGGTCAGACGGCGCTGACGACGGCCGCCGAGTTGAAGCCGCCCCGGCCGCGGGCCAGCACCAGGGCATGGCGCACGGACGTCTCGCGGGGCGCGGTGACGAGATCGACGGGGCAGTCCGCGGCGGGCTCGGCGGTCCCGGTGGTCGGCGGGATCACCTGGTCGCGCAGGGACATCAGGGCCGCGGCGACGTCCAGGGACGCGCCACCCGCCAGCAGCCGACCGGTCATCGACTTCGGCGCCGTGACCGGCACGCCCCGAGGGCCGAACAGGCCGGCCAGCGCCTCCGCCTCGGCACGGTCCGCGGCGCGCGCGCCCGCCGCGTCGGCGAACACCACGTCGATCTCCTCCGGCCGTACCCCGGCGTCGTCCAGCGCCAGCCGGGCGGCGTCGCCCAGACGCACGGCGCCGGGGCCGTCGAAGGTGGCCGCGTACCCGGTGAACGCCCCGTACACGCGGGCGTCGCGCTCACGGGCAGCGGCCTCGCTCTCCAGGACGAACAGGGCGCCGCCCTCGCCGACCACGTGCCCGCAGGCCGCGGCGTCGAACGGCAGGTAGGCGCGGGCGGGATCGGCCACCCCGCTCAGCTCGCCGGTGGCGAGATGCGCGGCCCAGCCCCACGGACACAGCGCCGAGTCGACGCCGCCGGTGACCATCAGCCGGGCGCCCTTGCGGATCTGCCGCCGGGCGTGGGCGACGGCGTCCAGGCCGCCGGCCTGCTCGGCGACGACGACCCCGCTGGAGCCGCGCAGCCCGTGCCGGATGGAGATCTGACCGGTGTTCACGGCGTAGAACCAGGCGAAGGACTGATAGGCGCTGACGTGCTGTCCGCCCTTGGACCACAGGGCCTGCAGCTCGCGCTGGCCGAACTCGAAACCCCCCGCGGAGGAGGCGGTGACCACCCCGGCGCCGTACTCGGGCAGCGCGTCGGGGCCGGTGCCGCAGTCGTCGAGGGCCTCCTGGGCGGCGGCCAGCGACAGCCGGGTGACCCGGTCGGTCTGCGTCAGCAGCCGGCTGGGCAGGTGCTCGTCGTCGACGAAGCCGGGCACCTCCCCGGCGATGCGCACCGGGTAGCGGGAGGCGTCGAAGCGGGTCACCGGGCGGATGCCGCTCTCGCCGCGCAGGGTCGCCGCCCACCAGGCCTCGGCGCCCAGCCCGTTGGGGGCGGCGACGCCGATGCCGGTGACGACGGAGCCGAGGATGGCCCGGACGCCCGCCCGGACGGCGGGACGGTCGAGTGTGGCTGTGGTCATGCCGCCTCCTGAAGTCGCGGCCGGGTCAGGACGATGGCGCTCTGGAAGCCGCCGAAGCCGCTGCCGACGCTGAGCACGGTGTCGGTGCGCTGCTCGCGCGCGGTGAGAGGGGTGTAGTCGAGGTCGCACGCCGGGTCGGGCTCGTGCAGGTTGGCCGTCGGCGGCACGGTGTTGTGCTCGATGGCCAGGGCGCTGGCGGCCACCTCCAGCGAGCCGATCGCGCCGAGCGAGTGGCCGATCATGGACTTGATGGAGCTGACCGGCACCCGGTAGGCGTGCTCGCCGAGACTGCGCTTGAACGCGGCGGTCTCGTGCCGGTCGTTCTGCTTGGTGCCGGAGCCGTGGGCGTTGACGTAGTCGACGGCGGTGGCGTCCAGCCGGGCCTCGTCCAGCGCCGCGCGGATCGCCTCGGCCATCTCCACGCCGTCGGACTTCAGCCCGGTCATGTGGTAGGCGTTGCTGCGCCCCGCGAATCCGGCGATCTCCGCGTAGACGTGGGCGCCGCGCCGCCGGGCGTGCTCGAACTCCTCCAGGACCAGCACGGCCGAACCCTCGCCCAGCACGAAGCCGTTGCGGGAGCGGTCGAAGGGGCGCGAGGCGGTCCCCGGCTCGTCGTTGCGCGGGCTGGTCGCCTTGATGGCGTCGAAACAGGCCACCGTGATCGGCGAGATGGGCGCCTCGGTCGCACCGGTCACCATCACGTCCGCGCTGCCCTCGCGGATCAGGTCGACGGCGTGGCAGACGGAGTCGATGCCGGAGGTGCAGCCGGTGGAGACCAGCGAGACCGGGCCCTGGGCGCCGACCGCGAGGGCCACCTCGGCGGCCATGGAACTGGGCACGAAGTAGTCGAAGAGGTGGGCGACCGCCCGGGTGTGGTCGACCTCCCAGGTGCTGCCGTTCTCGCTGACCACGCCGTACTCGTTGTCGAGGCCCGTGGTGCAGCCGACGGCGCTGCCGAGCGTGACGCCGGTGCGCACCGCGTCGAGGGCGCCGGCCAGTCCGCTGTCCTCGACCGCCTCCCGGGCGCTGACGAGGGCGAACTGGGCGGCGCGGTCCAGGCGGGCGGCGTCGGCGGCCCCGATCCCGTGGGCGCCCGGATCGAAGTCCGCCTCGGCGGCGATCCGCGAGCGGAACGTGCTCGCGTCGAACAGGGTGATGCCGCGCGTGGCGGTGCGGCCCGCGGTCAGCGTGTCCCAGAACGCGCGGGCGCCCACGCCGCCCGGGGCCACGACCCCGATGCCGGTGATGACGACCCGCCTCATCGTGTGTCCCTCACAGTTGTCCTCCAGATATGAGCCCAGGTACGAGCCGGGTGCGCCGCACCATGCGGCAGGCGCGCCCGATCAGTCGGGGTGCGTGCGGGCCGCGGACGAAGAAGTGGTCACCGGGGACGGTGCGCCGCACGAACCGGCCGCTGGTCCAGCGGGCCCAGCCGTCCAGCGCCGTCGCGCCGACGGCCGGGTCGTCCCGGCCGCCGACGGCCAGCACGGGAACCGGGAGCGAGCCGTCCGGGTCGGCGAGCGCGTCGGCGCGCAGCGCGGCGGCGAGCCTGAGGTCGTCCCGCAGCACCGGCAGCACGCGGCGGTACCAGAGGCTGCCGGGGGCGGCGAGCGTACGGCCGGGCGCCGCGCCGAGGTCGGTGGTGAACCGCAGCAGCCATTCGTCGCTCAGGTCGTCGTCGTGGCCGGGTGACGCGGTCTGCGGTGGGGGACTCGCACCGACGGCGAGACAGGAGGGGGCGGGCAGCCCCCGGCCGATCAGGGCGCGGGCGAGGGTGTAGGCGACGACGCCGCCCAGGCTGTGCCCGTACAGCACGTACGGGCGCCCGTCGGCGACCTGGTCGGCCAGCGGTTCGAGGAGCGCGCCCAGCAGCTCCTCGCGTGAGGTCGTGCGCGGTTCGCGACGCCGGGCGCCGCGTCCGGGCAGCAGCACGGGAACGGTGTTCACCCCCGGGCCGGCGCCGCTGCGCCAGTGCGCGAAGCCGGACACGTCCGCGCCGGCGTGCGCGAAGCAGTAGAGCGTGACCGGCGAGCCATCCCGCATGGTGTGTCGCACCTCCTCGGCCGCCGTGGGTTGAGAGCACTCGGCTGCTTCAGAGCCTCGCCGACATGCCTGGAGGAAGACTCGAATCCGGCCTCGGGGAACATCGGAAGGCAGATGTTCGACTCCGTCGCCGACGTTCCCGGCGAGGACTGCGCCGCGGTCTTCGCCGCCCTGGACCGGGACGGCTCCGGTGCGCTGGACCGCGCCGAATTCCACCAGGCGGTCGCGGAGTTCTTCTACGGCGACGACCCGGACGCTCCGGCCGACCACCTGTTCGGCAGGGTCGCCGGCTGACGGCCCCGGAACGGGCCGGGGACACGCACGCCCACACCACTGCTGGTGTGGGCGTGCGGCGCGAAGACCTCCCGCCAGGCAGGCCCTCACGACGCCTCCCCGGTCGGCGGCCGCCGGTCTCAGACCGCGCACGTCGTGGTGTGCGGCTGTGTCCTCACAGGCGCTTGCACGGGCGCTTGCACGGGCGCCTTCTCGGCTGCCGGGGTCGGTGGGGCCGCCGGGGCCGCGGCGAGCGCGTGGGCCGTCAGGGCCGGGGCGGCGCCCACATAGGCGGCCGGGTCGAGCAGGCGCTCCAGCTCCTCGGCGCTGTGGTGCGCGGTCACCTCGGGCAGACCGCTCAGCACCTCCAGCAGGGAGACCCCACGCACGTCCGCGGTGTGCGAGGCCCGGGTCAGCAGGTCCTTCGCGGGCGCCCGGCCGATCCTCGGCGCGAGCAGGGCGGCCAGACGTTCGCTGACCACCTGACTGCCGGTCAGGCCGAGGTTGTGACGCATCCGGGCCGGGTCGGGCGTGAGCCCCTCGGCCAGCTCCGCGGCCGTGACCGCGGCACCGCCCGCCAGCCGCAGCGCCTCCCGCAGCAGCAGCCACTCGGCGTGCCACACCCCGGCCGAGCGTTCGTCCTCGGTCACCAGGCACTGGGTCAGGCCCGCGGTCAGCAACGGCACCTGCAGGGCGGCGCTGCGGATCAGCGTGGACAGCACGGGGTTGCGCTTGTGCGGCATGGCGGAGGACGCGCCCCGCCCGGCGACGGCGGGCTCGGCGACCTCCGCGATCTCCGTACGCACCAGCACCTGCACGTCGGCGGCGAGCTTGCCCAGGGCGCCGGTGGTGAAGGCGAGCGCGGAGGCGGTGTCCGCGACCGGTGTGCGCAGCGCGTGCCAGGGCAGCACGGGGCGGGCCAGTCCGGTCTCGGCGGCGAACGCGTCCACGAGCCGCTCCCGGTACTCCCCGGGGGTCGTCGCGTCCCCCCGCGGATCGGCGAACTCCAGGTAGCCGGCGAGCGTGCCCGCGGCCCCGCCGAGGGAGACCGGCAGAGAGCCGCGGGCGGCCTCGACCCGGTCGGCGGCGTCCAGGACCAGCCGGTGCCAGCCCGCAGCCTTCAGTCCGAACGTGGTGGGAACGGCGTGCAGGGCGAGGGTGCGCCCGGCCATGACCGTCCCGCGGTGCCGGCCGGCCAGCGCGGCCAGCGCGGCGGCCGTCCGGTTCAGGTCGCCGAGGATCAGCTCCAGCGCCCGCCGGCACATCATCATCATGCCGGTGTCCAGCACGTCCTGGCTGGTGGAGCCGCGGTGCACGTACTCGGCGGCCTGCGGGTCGTCGGCGGCCACCGCCTCGGTCAGCGCGCGCACCAGCCCCACGACCGGGTTGGCGCTCTCCCGGGCCTGCAGCGCCAGCGCGCGCGGATCGAACCGCTCGGCGCGGGCGGCGCGGGCGATGGCGCGGGCGGCGCCGACGGGGACGGTGCCCAGTGCGGCCTGGGCCCGCGCGAGCGCCGCCTCGGCGTCCAGCAGGGACTGCAGCCACGCCGTCTCGCTGACGGCTTCCTCCACGGCCGTCCCGGCCCGCACGGGGGAGAACAGCCCGGCGTCCGGGCCGCCGTCGAAGACCGTCGTCGGGTGCGTCATGGCGTCATCTCCAGCAGATCGGCGGGGCGGCCGGGAACGGGGACGGTCAGGCGCGCGGGAGGCAGGCCGAGCACCGCGCGGGCGATGGCGTCGGAGTCGCCGAGGATCACGGAGTCGACCCCCGGACGGATGCCGGCCGCCGTCACCCAGTGCACGGACTCGGTCGGGACGCCGTAGGCGAAGCGGCGCGGGTGGGCCCGGCCCTGGGCGTCCACGGTGTGGTACGGCCGCTCGGAGACGGCGAGGCCCCCCGACTCGTGGGCGGGCCCGCGGGCGCTCTCCATCCGGTAGGGGGCCGCCTGACCCGTGGTGAGCAGGTACCGCAGCAAAGGGTCCGCGGTGCGGCGCAGGTCGGGCTCCGGCAGCCGCGCCTCCAGCAGCGCCGTCGCGCGGACGGGCGGCGCGTCCACCTCGTCGGCCGTGGCCGTGAACGCGGCCCGGTCGCCGTCCGTGCTGAGCGTGATCCGGGTGCCGGGGCCCAGCGGACGCACGACGTCGGCCTCGATCAGCGCGCACAGCTCCTCGACGCGGGAGACCGGGGGACCGATCGACAGGAAGGCGTTGAGCGGGGTGTACCAGCCCGTCAGCTCCTCCCGGTAGGAGTCGCCGTCCAGGCCGCCGTGGTCGACCGCGAGGCGTATCTCGTTGCGCAGGTCGCGCAGGACGTCGAGGGCCGCCTTGAGCGGTCCGCTGACGTTCCCGGCCCGGGCCTGGCGGATGTCCTCGGCCAGGTGGCCGAGCAGCCAGTGCCGGAAACCCGCGCGACCGGCAAAGCGCCGCCCGGCGGTGGGACGCTGGATCAGCTCCCAGTCCCACCGCCGCGCACGGTCGATGCCGTAGGAGTCGAGGAGGCGTTCACGGTCCGGGGCCGCGCCGGCCGCGAGGAAGGCGGGCACGAACGCCGACGCCTCCCGGACCCGGCCCTCGGCGCGCAGCAGCGTCTCGTAGTAGACGCTCTCCACCTCCAGACGGATCAGCGGCCACAGGTCGGCGCCGAAACGGACCGGTTCCCCGCCCAGGCGGCGCCGCCGCAGCGCGTCGACGACCTCGGCGGTGAGCACCCGCGGCCGGTGCCGGCCGTCGGGGCCCTTCTCGTTCTCGCCGCGCGCGTGATGCGGCACGCCGCGCCGGGAACCGGCGTAGATGCGCGGTTCCCGGCCGGAGGGGAGGTAGACCAGCCGCCCCGAGCGGCGGACGAACCTGCCGCCGCGTCCGACGGTGAGCAGCGCCATCCCGTCGAAGAAGTTCAGCCCCAGCCCGCGCATCAGGACGGGCCGCCCCGGAGGGAGGGCGCCAAGGTCCAGGTCGGCGGGGTTGGCCGGCCCGATGTACGTCAGCCCGTGCCGCGCGGCCGTCCGGGACCATGCGGACTCCTCGGCCGAGGGGCGCCGCGGCACGTGGCCCTGGGCGAGGATCACGGCGTCCAGGCCGCGCAGACGGACGCCGTCGGCGAGGGTGAGGACCTGCGGGCCGCCCGGCGTGCCGGTCTGGTCGCGCAACGCCACGGCGTGGGTGCGGTGTTCGACGACCCGGCAGTGGGCGGGCGCCCGGCGCACGATGCGCCGGTAGCAGTCCTCCAGATAGCTGCCGTAGAAGGCGCGGGTGGGATAGGCGTCCGGGTGCAGCGCCGCCGCCTCGGCGTACGTGGCCTCGCCGAACCGTTCCGGGGGCGAGGCCAGGACGACCGAGCGGGCCCACTCGTACAGGTCGGGCCCCGGTTCCACCGGCCCCTTCATCGCCACCGTGCCGTCGGTGAACACCGTCACCTGGGAGGCGACGGTGTTCATCAGCAGCAGCCGCGACTGGTCCGTGCGCCAGACGCGTCCGGCGCCGGGCCGGCAGGGGTCCACGAGATGGATCGTCACCCGGCGCGGGGACGGGGCCGTCCGCTCGTTGGCGCAGATCCGCTCCAGCACCGACAGGCCGCGCGGTCCGGCCCCCACGATGCACACGCCGAGGTCTCCGGCGCTCACCGCAGGCCCCCCGGGGCGACGGCGGGCGGGCGGCACGGATGCGCCCGGCCGGCCGGACGGCGGCCGGCGGCGCGGCGGCCGCCGCGCCGATCGCAGACGCCGGGCGGGGTGGCGCGCCGGTGGCGAGTGGTCATGGCCGGGGCTCTCCTCACGTCGGTGCGCCGGCGGCGGTCGCCGCGGGCGCGGGGGCCATCGCCACCGGCGGCTCGTCGGCGATCGCGGCCAGCGCGTCGGACACGGTCGCCGAACCGCCCGCCAGGCCGGGCAGCTCGCGCAGCAGCCGGGCGCACTGGCCGACCAGTCGCGCCGCGTCGTCGTCGGCGAGCCGGGCGCGGTCGTGGACGGCGGCCAGCACGAGACCGTCGTCGGCGTCCCGGTGGGCCGACAGGGTGACGGGGAACACCGTGTGCGTACCGGCCGGGCGCGGCGGCTCGACGCTGACGCCCTGCGCGGCGAGCGCGGAGCGCAGGGCGCCGGGGCCGCGCCGCCGGTGCTCGAAGACGACGAGGCTCTCCACGAGCTCGTCCTCCGCCCGGCGCCCGCTCCACTCGTGGACCTGACCCAGCGACACCCACTCGTAGGCGGCCAGCTCCAGGGCCTGGTCGCGCAGTTCGGCCAGCAGCCCGGCCATGGGGGCGGCGGGGTCGACCCGGACGGTCACGGGCAGGGAGTTCGTCAGCAGACCGGGCAGCCGCTCGACGAAGTCGAGGGTGACGCCGCGACCGGAGACGCTGACGCCGAAGCCCACCAGGGCGGGGCCCGGGGCGGCGCCCGCCCGGTACAGCAGCAGCGCCCACACCGCCTGCAGCGCGCCGGCCTCGGTGGACGCGCAGGACGCCGCCCAGGCGCGCAGCCGGCCGGCCGGTCCGGCGCCGAGCCGGACCTCGGCCCGTCCGGACCCGGTCAGGCCGGTGGCCGGGCCCGCGACCGCGGGCAGCACCAGGGCGGTGGCGCCGGGGGCCGCCGAGGACCAGAAGTCACGGGCGGGCGCGGTGTCCCGGCCGGCGAGCCAGCGCACGTAGTCCCGGAAGTCCGGGCGCCGTTCGCCGCCCGGCAGGCGGCCCCCGGAGACGTAGGCGCGGTAGAACTCCTCCAGCAGGACGGACACGCTCCAGCCGTCCAGCGCCACGGCGTGGAAGGTGAGCAGGACCCTCACGCAGGGCGGGCCGCCGTCGGCCGGCTCCGGTTCGTCGACGAGGTTGAGCCGCAGCAGGCCCGGGCAGCGCAGGTCGAAGCCGCGCAGCCGGTCGCGTTCCCTCAGCTCCTCGAAGCCGACGGAGCCGGCCGGGTGGCGGACGACCTCGGCGCGGACGTGCTCGTGCAGGACCAGGCGTGGCTCGGCGTCCCCGCCGAAGGCGGCGCGCAGGACGGTCTCGCGGTCGAACACCGACTGCCAGGCCGCGGTGAACCGGCCGGTGTCCAGCGGGCCGCGCCAGCGCCAGTGCAGCTGCTCCACGTAGCGGCCGGTGCCCCGGTGGGC
This sequence comes from Streptomyces sp. NPDC058291, assembly GCF_042880855.1. Lineage (NCBI taxonomy): Bacteria > Bacillati > Actinomycetota > Actinomycetes > Kitasatosporales > Streptomycetaceae > Streptomyces > Streptomyces sp. NPDC058291. Next base: position 2,045 of record NZ_JBHVYK010000142.1, on the reverse strand, counting down.
GAGCGCGTCCGGGAGCAGGGCCCGCTGCTGGGGGGTGACCGGCACGCTCGCCGACGGCCCCTCCACCGGGTCGCCGTCGGCGCCGCACGGCGCGGGCCGCCGGGCGTCCTCCTGCGGCGGGAGGGCTGGGGCGACGTCCGGTTCCCGCGCGGCGAGTGCCGCCAGCGCGCGCCGGTCGGTGCTGCCGTCGGGCAGCAGCGGAATGTGCGGCACCCGGTGGAGACGGGCCGGCACCAGATGGGACGGCAGCCGTGACCGCAGGGCGGCGCGCAGTTCGGCCGGCGGCGTGCGCGTCACCACGTGGGCGACGATCCGCAGGCCGCCCGCGGCGTGCCGGGCCGCGTGGACGACTGCGTCCCGCACACCGGGCAGCGACACGAGGGCGGCACGCACCTCGCCCAGTTCGCCCCGGTCGCTCATGTGGTCTCCCTGTGTCGGCGGCAGGGCGGACGGGCCCGGTCCGCGTTCGCCGCGCGCGTCGCCAGAAGCTGACACACCGCTGACGGCCGCCGCCGGGTCCGCTCTCGCCACGGTCATCACAAGGCCCATGAGTCGAATCCGGCTGTGGCCCCGCTGGTGGGCCGCTGGTGCGCGGCAGGTCAGAGCCGCGCACGAGGGGGCGGGGGCCCCGGACCACGCCGTGCGCCACGACCGGGCGCAGGCTCCTTGCGACCGTTCCTCGACCCGTGGTCCAGCGAGGCGCTCGAAGATGCCGCCAGGTGGGGAGGTGAGGGCACCTCCGTCCGGCGTGAGGAGTGCGTATGCGCAAGGTCGTTTCCCGTGACGGCACCACGATCGCCTACGAGAAGGCGGGTGACGGCCCGCCGATCGTGCTCCTCAACGGGTCGTTCCGCGACCACACCATCTTCGACGCGCTCGTGCCCGAGCTGGCGCCGCACTGCACCACCTACGTCTACGACCGCCGCGGACGCGGCCAGAGCGGAGACTCCCCGCAGTACGCCGTCGCCCGCGAGGTCGAGGACCTCGAGGCGGTGATCGAGGAGGCCGGCGGGTCGGCGGTGGTGTTCGCCGGATCGTCCGGGGCGAACCTCGCGATCGAGGCGGCGCTCGCCGGCGCCCCGATCACCAGGCTGGCCCTGCACGAGCCGTTCTACCGGGTCGACGGGTTCCCCAAGCCCCCGTGGAACGTCGCCAAGACGCTGCGGGTCCTCATGGAGGAGGACCGGCGTCAGGAAGCGGTCGAGTACTTCCTCGGCAGCTTCCTGGGGCTGACCCCCGACACGGTCGCGCAGTGGCGCAGGGGGCCGATCTGGGCGGTGAACGAGGCGAACGCCCACACGCTCGCCTACGACGTGGCGATCTGCGGCGACTGCAGCGTCCCGGCCGCCCGGCTCGCCGGCTACCGGACCCCGACGCTGGTCCTCAACAGCACCGGCACCAGCGACTGGCTGCGTGCGGCGGCACAGGCGACCGCGCAGGCGCTGCCCGACGGGCGGTCACTGGAGCTGCCCGGTTCCTGGCACCGGATCGACATGGACGTGCTCGGCCGGACGCTGGCCGAGTTCGCCACCGCCTGACCCTTCCCCCTCCGGCATGTCACCTCACGCTCAGGAGAACACCACCGTGACCACAGCTCACACCCTGGCCGCCGGGGCCACAGCGGAGGCAGCGACCGCTGCCGCCACCCGCGAGCGCGGCGCCACCGTGTGGCTGACCGGGCTGCCGAGCGCGGGCAAGAGCACTCTGGCCCGCGCCGTCGCCGAGCGGCTGGCCGCCGCCGGCCGCCGAGCCGAGGTGCTCGACGGCGACGAGGTCCGCCGGTTCCTGTCCCAGGAGCTGGGGTTCACCCGCGAGGACCGGCACACCAACGTGACCCGGATCGGCTTCCTGGCGCAGACCCTCGCCTCCCACGGCGTGCTGGTGCTGGCCCCGGTCATCGCCCCGTACGCCGCCTCCCGCGCCGCGGTCCGGGCGCGGCATGCCGCGGGCGGCACGGAGTACCTGGAGGTGCATGTGGCGACACCGGTGCAGGTGTGCTCGGTGCGTGACGTGAAGGGCCTGTACGCCAAGCAGGCGGCGGGCGA
>NZ_JBHVYK010000141.1:0-12296 GCF_042880855.1 Streptomyces sp. NPDC058291 | reverse complement strand
GGCGTCCGGGCCCGCACCACGATCCGCTCACCCTCGTCGACCACATCCTCCATGAGCAGCGGGGACAGATTCGAAAACACCGTCTGCACAAGCTCGTTGACATCCATCACATGAAGGTCAACGACCCTGACAACTCTCCGTCACCACCGAATGTGAGACAGGGCCAGACGTTCGGCTCTGACCCGTAGTCGGTGGTGACGCCGGGTAGCCGTCAGGGCAGGAGGATGCGGTGGCGGAGGAGGTCGAATCCGGCGCGTCCGTGCATCTGTCTCGTGATCCTCTTGGTGCGGGTGTTGACGCCTTCGGTGCGGCCGTTGTGGTAGGGCAAGGTGAGGCCGGCGTTCACGGCGGGCCGGTCGATTTCGAGGCCGTTGGTGAAGCTGCGCATTGGGGTAGGTCGACGGCACGGGCGGCCGTGATCCACTTGATGAGTTTCACGTCGTTGCCCTCGACCGGTTTCAGCAGGGCGGCGAAGCCGCCTACGAGATCGGCGAGTGCGGTCATCTCCGGGCAGGCCGCGGCGATCTCCTCCAGCAGGGTCGTTTCCTTCGGGCGCAGGTTTTCGGGGTCGGTGAGCAGGAGACGGCTGGCGTGACGTGGGGTGGTGACGGGGCGGTCGCCTTCGGCGCGGCCCTGATTGAGGTAGCGGACCAGGAGGTTCGCGCTGCCGGTGTAGCCCAACTCCCGGATCTCTTCGAGGAGGTGGGTGACAGGAACTGCCGGTTCGACCGCGCGGCGGGCGCGCAGATGGTCGCGGTAGGGGTCGACGAGGGTGGGCCGGTAGGCGGGGGCGATGCGCAGGGTCTGGGGTTCGGGCATGCGGGCGTAGCGTTTGACGGTGTTCAGGGCCAGGTCCAGGCGGCGGGAGCAGTCGAGCAGGCCGACGCCCTGGCCGAGGAGGTCGTGGATCTTGCTCCAGCGTTCGCGGGTGGTCTGCTCGCGTACTCCACCGGGGCGGGGCGGGTTGATGGTGGCCCAGCAGCCGGTGTGCGCGGACCTCGAGCTGGACTTTGTCGCAGAGGTTTCTCCAGTCGCTGACCTGTACCGCGTGGGGCAGGGCGCGGCGGATGGCCTCGGCGTAGGTGGCCGAGCCGTCGCGGCACACGACCTCGACACCAGGATGTTCGCGCAGCCAGGACTCCAGGGTGGCCCGCTCGCGGTCGGGCAGGACCGCGACGCGTCGGCCGGTCTCGGCGTCCGTGATGATCGTGGCGTAGCGGTGGCGGCGGCGCAGGGCGAAATCGTCCACGCCGATCACTTGCGGGACCGCCTGCCGCGGCAGCGGCAGGCGTCGCAGATGGCGCAGTGCGGTACTGCGGGAAACGGGCACGGCCAGCAGCCCGACGAGGCGTGCGGCCGCCCGGCCGCACAACTCCCGCGCCACCTGGGACACCTGGGACGCCTGGGACACCTGCCAGGCAAGCCGCACCGTGCGGCGCTGATGGCGCTCCAGCAGTCCGGGCATCTGCTCGCGGAAGGTCTGCCGTCGGCAGCCCAGGACCGGACAGACCAGCCTCCGTACGCGCAGGTGGACGACGACCTGGCGGCCGTCGACCGGCACGTCCGCCACCGTCCGGGGGTGATACCCGTGCACCTTCGCCGTCAGCGTCCGGCACTCGGGACACGGCACCGCCGCATCCCGAGTGCGAGCCGTGACCACCACCGCGTCACCACAGTCCCCCACGTCCACGACGACCAGCACCGACAGCCCGGAAAAAAGCCGTGCTGACAAGGGGGTTGATATCCATCACAAGATCATGATCAAGCAAGGCTACCCAGCGTTACCACCGACTACGGGCCAGAGCCGCTCGTTTGGCAGACCCCGGCCTGGGCGACTACGAGGGCCGCACCTCAGGCTTCCACCACCACGTGGCGCTCGTCTCCGCAGCCCACCTCTTCTGCACAGAGCATCACCTCAACCCACAAGGCGAGGCCACGGCTTCGGTCTGTACAAGATCGTGATCCTGTTCCAGACCGCGTTGATCGCCTCCCTGCACCGCTGCCCCTCATGCCACCGCGGACCCGATGACCTCACCAGTCTTGATCGAGGACCATGACCAAGCCCTGGCTGATCATATTGAGGTCCCGTGCCTGCCGCTCCAACCTCCCCGGTCCCTGCCGCCCTGACGAAACTGGGCCTCATTCACCCGCACGACACCGCCCGCCTGCGTGCCCATCTCCAGCGCGCATCCGACCCGCGTTCGCGTCGCGGGCGGTGGTATCCCCCGGTCGGCCTACTGCGACCGACATGGCCAAGCCCTATTTGGACGTTGTCTCGCGGCGCACCTCGTATCCGTAGGCCTTGTCCGCGTTCGTGTCGAAGTACAGCGTCGGGTGGTCGCCCGACTCCTCGACCTGGAGAAGCGTGGCTTCGAAGTCCGAGAAGGAGCCTGCGGCGTCGAAGCGCAGTTCGATGGTGCTGCTGCGGTCGTCCTCACCGGCGAGGCTCCACTCGCCCCGCCCGGAGAGTCTGCCGTTTCCGGGCGGGGGGTCGATGAAGCTGAACTCGATGGCATCGCGCGGAATGCCCGACATCTCGAACCTGCCGTCGTCGTCGAACTCGACTCGGCCGCCGCCGGAGCCCTTCCAGACCCCGGCGACCTGCGCCGAACTCAGTTCGTCCGCCTTGCCCACTCCGCAGCTGTCGAGAGCGAACAGGCCGCCGAGAAGCAGCACGGGGACGGCCGCGGCCATCGCGCACCCACGAATTACCTTCACGCCTGCCTACTTATAGATCGTTTCCTGCCAGTCGACCTCTACGCGGTACCCCGCGAAGAAGCCGCCGGTGTACTGCGGAGTGCCGTTGAACACCTTCTGCCATCCCATGTGCCCCGGGATCAACGACTCGTTGTCGATGTCGGTCCAGGCGTGGTACGTGACCGTGAGCGTGTTGCCCTTGCTCTTGACGACGTCGTACCTCAGTGAGTAGGACCCAAGGATGCCCTGGGCCTTCCGGTCGTCCTTGCCGACGAGAAGGCCGCCGAAGTCGGAGATGTAAGTACCGGCCATCTGGAGGTAGTTGAGATCCTCCTTGTCCCGGTTCTTCGTCACCGGTACTTGTCGAAGTCGTAGCCCCGGTCCGCGTACAGGCGCCGGGGCTTGCGGCGGGGCCGTCCTCGCAGGCCCCGGATCGGTGGGACCGAGTCCAGCAGCGGCGTGAGCTGGGTGACATCATGGCGGTTGCCGCCGGTGAGTGTGACGGCGAGTGGGGTCCCGTGGCGGTCGACGATCAGATGGTGCTTGGAGCCGGCACGAGCGCGGTCGACGGGTGATGGGCCGACGTGGTCCCCCCTTTGAGGGCCCGGACGTGCGACCCGTCCACGGCACAGTCGTCCAGGTCCAGCAGGTCGGTGCTCCGCAACTCGGCCAGTAGAGCCGCGTGCAGACGCGGCCAGACGCCGGCCTCGGTCCAGTCCCGCAGTCGGCCACGCCGTCACCCCGGAGCAGCCCACAGTCTCCGTCGGGACGTCGCGCCATGCGACACCAGTACGCAGCACGTACAAGACGCCAGCGAGGGCCACCCGGTCGGGAACACGCAGTCGCCCGGGATAGCGGTAACTGCGCTCGGGAGCACGCGGCAACAGCGGAGCCACGCGCTCCCACAGGTCGTCCGGAACAAGATCAGCACGCACCCGGACACCCTGCCCACCGTGACCGCCAACGGCAAGACCCGCAGCTCGACTTCGTCTCGGAAGGCGTCTGGTGGTGAGTTGGCGGGGTGCGAATCGGATCAACTCAGTTGTGGTGGGACCCAGGCGTGGTGCCGAAGGATCATGTGCGTTGCGGCGCGGGAAGGTGTCAGCCGCATCGCCGTGTTCCGCAGGGCGACGGCCAGCGGGTGGGAGAGCTGCTGGCCCATCCGCCCAGCCTGCCGGGCGGCCCGCGCGACGGCCTGGCTGCGAGGTCGGCGCTCGGCGTCGTAGCGAGCGAGCGCGGCCTTCACGTTGGGCTCGGTGGCCAGCGCGGCGGCCAGGGTGACCGCGTCCTCCAGCGCCTGGCAGGCACCCTGTCCGAGATTGGGGGTCATCGCGTGTGCCGCGTCGCCGAGCAGCGCGGTCCGGCCGACCGTGTACGAGGGGAGCGGTGTGCGGAGTTCGTTGACGTCGTGGTGCAGCACGGCGGCGGGCCGAGTCGCGTCGAGCAGGGCGGGGATCGGGTCGTGCCAGGTATGAAATCGTCTGCGCAGTTCATCCAGTGGGTCGGCGAACCGCGTCCCGGCGGGGAGGTTGAGGACGGCGTGCCACTCGGCCCGCCCGTCGTGGAAGGCGATGTGCCCGAACTCGGCGCCGTGCCCCCAGGTCAGCTCGAAGTCGGTGCGCAGGTCGACCGCCTGCTCGGTGATGGCACGCAGCACCGTCGAGCCGCTGTAGGCCGGACCGGGGTGAGCCGGGAAGAGATGGCTGCGCACTTTGCTGCCGATGCCGTCGGCCGCCACTACCAGATCGGTGTCCAGGACCGTCTCGCCGCAGCCGACTCGAACCGTCCCAGGGCCGATCTGCTCGACCGAGTCCGCCTCGGAGCCGATCAGCAGTGCCTCGGCGGGCAGGCAGTCGCGAAGCAGCCGGTGCAAGGTGGAACGGGGGATGCCCATGATCGGTGTGCCCACCGCCTTCTCCAGCGCCGAGCCGTCCATCCGGGCCAGCCAACCACCCTGTGGTGTGCGAGTGCCGCCGTTGTACTGGCCTCGGGAGGCATCCCGTACCGCGTCGCCGACGCCGAGTTCATCCAGTGCCCGCAGGCCGTTGGCTGCCAGTGAGATGCCCGCCCCCGCGTCCTCAAGCATGGAGGCACGCTCGATGACTGTCACTTCCCATCCGATGCGGCGCAGTCCGATCGCGGCGGCCAGCCCGCCGATGCCCCCTCCGACCACCACTGCCGTGTTGCCCATGCCGAAGCCCCCACCCTTCTACAGCTGTAGAAGGGTGACTCTATCTGAGGCTCTACAGGTGTAGAAAGGAGCCATGGTTTCGGATCGGCGCACCCTCCTCGCGGACGCGGCTCTCGACGTACTTGCCGACGAAGGAGTCCGCGGCCTGACTCACCGTGCAGTCGACCGCAAAGCGGCCATGCCGCCCGGCACCACGTCGGCGTACTTCCGCACCCGAGCCGCGCTGCTCACCGGCCTGGTCACACGCCTGGTCCAACTCGACCAGGCGGAACTGCAAACGATGGCCGAAGAACTGCCACCTCTGCGCACCGTCGAGGAACTGGTGGACGGCATGGTGCTGCTCGCCCGACGGCGACTCACCGGCGAGGGCCGCCGCCGCTCGCTCGCTCGCTACGCCTGCGCCGTCGAGAGCCTGCGTGACCGTGAGCTGCGCGAGATCCTCGTACCCCGCGAGAACGCCGGCCGCGATGCTGTCCGGCTGTTCCTCGCCGCCCACGGCGTGACGGACGTCGAGAATCGCAGTCACATCCTGCTGACCTGCATCGACGGACTGGTCTTCGACCGGCTGGTGAGCGGCGGCGAAGTACCGCGCGAGGCCCTCGAAGGCCTGGTCGCCGCCGCCCTACGTTAGGACCCGGGCGTCCAGGTCCGCCTCGAACGGGCCTGCAGCCTCATCTGTCTCCGCCACCCACGCGCTCATTCTGAAACGATCAGTAAGCCAACACGGGAGCGGTTCACACCCTCGTCCCCCATCGTGAGCCCCTGACGAATGCTGCGGAGGACGAAGTGGTCGTGATGGCTGCTCAACGCCCTAGCATCGCCCCACCATTGCTGTTCAGGAATTCGCCCGTGATGTAGCGCGCTTCCGGCGAGGCCAGGAAGGCGACAGCAGCCGCGATGTCGTCCGGCCCTCCGACCCCGCCGACCAGGGTCTGAGCCCGCCGTCTGGCGAGCTCCTCCTCGTCTGCGGGCACGCCGAAGAACTCGGTGCCTGCGACGAAGCCGGGCACCACGACATTGGCTGTGGCTCCGTGCGGCCCCAACTGCTGGGCCAACGTGTGGTTCCAAGCCAGCAGAGCCGCCTTCACTGCCCCGTAGGCGCCGTTTCCCCGCAAGGCAGCGAGGGAACTGAGAGTGACCACCCTGCCACCAGGGCGGGTCAGGCGCGGCAGGAGCGCCTCGGTGAGCAGGACCGCCGGCAGAACGTTGTTGTCGAAGTCCCGCCGCCACCGCTCGGCGACCTCCTTCAGGCCACCCTCCCGCACAGGTGTGCCGCGCCTGCCCGCATTGTTCACCAGGACATCGACACGCTCGGGGAGTTCACCCAGCTTCTGTTCGACCTCTTCCGGAACAGAAAGGTCGACGGCGACGGCCTCCACGGGGTGGACCGCCTCAATTTCCTGGGCCGCCGCGTGCAAGACATCCGCTCGCCTCCCCAGAATGGTCACCCTGTCGCCCTGCCCGGCGAACCTCGCGGCGATGGCCCGGCCGATCCCGGTGCCACCGCCGCTGATCACTACCGAACGTTCCGTGCCGCCCATCAGACCCCCCGAGCCCTTGCCGCTCATGCCGCCCCCAACCTTGCCACGAGCGCCCGTCATCCCGACGACCGCCTCCACAGCGAGCGCGGCTACCCACCCCTTTGTTCACTGCACAACCAAGTGTGAAACATGAGCGACCTGGGGATTGCCGAAGATCCTGAACAACCCGACCTGACCCGCTCACGAACCGAGGCCAGCGCCCCATGCGGGGCGCTGGCCTCGGCCGGTTGGGCCCGCACCGTTCTCCGTCGGTCGCGCCAATGCCCGTCCTCGTCGTCCACCGCGGACCGGAGAATCCAGCGGTCCCGGATCGAACACGGGTCGAGATCCGCGGTGTTGTCGACGTGCCTGTCGGGGGCCCATCGTCCAGTCGGATCCGATGCGGCTCACGCTACCGCTCCGCCCCCGCCCCACGGCCAGGGAACCCACTCGTTCGGGGTGGAGCCAAAACAACTTGTCGGAGCCAGGTTGACGACCCTCACACGCTCCCCACGACCTCACGGTGGGGCCAACTTCAATACCCGAGTGGGGCCAATTGAAGTTGCCGCAAACACGCTGCGGGCCGGGTGCTGATCGACCAGGACCGTATGCGTCTCCGGGTCGTAGCCGTACGTCGGGTCGTGGGCGGGCTTTTTCGGCATCGGTCCTCGTTCGCGTTGCTGCGGCGGCCAGCGCCCCGCCACAAGGCACGGCGGTGCGGCCGGATGCTCAACGACCCGGGTCCGCCGGAGCCACGCCGACCTCCACCGTCCGTGCGCCGGCCGACCCGCGAGGGGCGCGCGTCTCAGGCTGGCGGCGGCGTCGCGCCGGGCAGCTCCCCGGAGAAGACCCACCACTGGTCGATGGTCCACACGGCGACGCTGGAGCGGTCGGTGGACATCCGCAGCCACACCTCCTCGGCACCGGGCATGAGCGCCACCTCCAGGTGCTCCTCGTCCCACGTGCCCACCGGGTACATCCACTCGATGCCGTCGGGGTCCGCATCGCCACCGTGCGCACGCTCAGCGCCACGGCGAGGGCGTCCAGCGCTGCCTTGGGTATCCACACCTCCGCCGGCTCCCATGCCATGGGCGCTGCATCCGGCACATTCCACACAGAGTCGCAGAAGTTCGGCGACTCCGACTTGATCGTCAGATGGAGCGACGGTGAGATGACCCTCTACCCGGGGGACCAGAACCAGGGCTTCTACACCGGATGTAAAGCCGGACAGCCCTGCGAGGTGCAATTGGCTGGGCCCAACGATTTGTGGAGTGAATACGCCGACGTTATCACCGCAGGCGACTACACCGGATCGAATGCCTACGATCTGATGGTGAAATGGGTGGACGGCGAAGTGACGATCTATAAGGACATCGATCAAAAGACAAAATTGCCCACATCGCTGGACCAGCATCCGGCAAATGAGATCAAGGTCGCACCAGCCAAATCAATCTGGAAGAATGCGAAGGGCATCGCCACAGGGAAGTACGGAGGCAACAAGTGGGCCGACGACCTGGTCGTGCGCTGGATCGACGGTGAGGTCACCAAGTACATCAACGTAGATGGCACCGGCTTCCACGCTGAAACGCAGCTAATGCCAAAGAACAGTCTGTGGGCGAACAGCGCCGATCTCATCACCGGAGGCGACTTCGATGGAGATACCAGTGACGCCAACCCGAACTATGACCTCTTCGTAAAGTGGGCCGACGGCAAACTGACGGTCTACCAGGACGTCGCCACTCAAGGACTGAACAGCGGGTCCACGGTACTCGCGGCGAATAGCACCTGGACCCATGCCCGCATCGTCGCAGCAGGCGAGTTCGGCGCCAACGACTGGGAGGACGACCTCTTCGTGCGCTGGTCCGACGGCGAAGTGTCCATGTACGGCAATACACAGGCCGACTCACTTGGCCGCGAGTACCAGTTGGTCCCGCCGCCGGCTGGCTTCGCCGCCACGAGGACCCGCTCGGACGATCCCTGCGCCCGAGTCTGTGGTCCCGAACTGTACCGACGCAGTACCCGCTAGCGTCCCCCTACGGGTGGTGCCGCCTCAGGCGACACCACCCCCCGCCCTACTCGACTGGAGCCTCATGCGCGCACGCCGCCCCCTCATCTGCATCCTCCTCCTCTCCGTTGCAGCCCTGACTGGAGCCTGCGCGGAGCAGAAGCGGGAACCGGACGAGTCCGGAAACGGAAAGAGTGATTCTGCATCTCCACCCCCCACCTGGGACGGCAAAGAAGATGCGGAAGAGGCTATGCAGCGCGCGGCACGTGCTCTGAACGCCGTCGAACCCAAGAGCGTTTTCCGGGAGGACTCCGGCACAACGACCTTGGCTAAGGGACTGAACAGGACCCTCACGATGCAGGGCCAAAGGCCCTATACCTTCGACATTGCCTGCCAGACTCCCTCAGCGCACACGCTCACGCTGACCTTGATGCGGGGCGACGCGGAGAGCGAGTGGGACGTGGAGTGCGGTGACCGCGAAGCGGACCAATTCAATATCCCAGCCGGCACCCCCGTCACCGCTCGGATCACACCAGCGAGCGGAGAAGCCGAGGGGATCATCAGCTGGCGGCTCAACACCATCGGAGCCGAGGACGTACAGGACTGCGTAGACGACATCACCGGATGTGGGAGCTGAGCGGCGCTATCTCACCGTCATAGGACGTCCGGTCACGGCTGTCGATAGCCGACCTTCCCGCCGTGTCCGCAGTAAACGAGGTCTTCTCGCCGCAGCATGACCAGTGAGCGTTTTCAGCGCTGCCTCTCCAGGGTGAGGACGGCGGCGGCGATGAGGGACATACGGTTCGGGCTGCAACGGGACCGGCGGAAGATGCGCCAGGACTTGAGCCGCGCGACGCTTCGTTCGACGGGTGCTCGTGCCGCTGACAGGGCCCGGTTGATCGTCCGCTGGGTCGGGTTGAGGTCCTGGTGCGGGAGCCGTCTGATCGGTGTGGTCACCCAGGGGCCGGCGCCGATGTAGGCGCGGTCGGCAAGGACGGGAACGCCCTGGCGTTCGCAGATCCGGATGATGCGGTGGGTGCGGGCCGCGGTCAGGTCGTGGGTGCGGCCGGGCAGGGCGGGCGAGATCCACAGCAGGTTGCCCGCGGGGTCGGCGACGACCTGCATGTTCACGCCGTGGCGGCGGTGCTTCTGGGAGAAGTCGGCCCGGCTGTCGCCGACCCGGTCGCACTCGGCGAGCGTCCCGTCGAGCAGAACGTGATCAGGGTCGGTCTCCCGCAGAACCCGCAGCAGGCCCGGCGCCCGGCGGGCGAGGTGGCCGGTGACGGCGGTGACGTAGGCGTGGGCGGTGCCCACGGATATGCCGAAGCCGGCGGCGATCTGCGTGAGCGGGTCGTGCCGGCGGAGGTAGATCAAGGCGACGAGAGCACGCTGATGCGGCGGGAGCTTGCAGCGGCGGTCACCCTCACGGGTGACGATGAGCATGGTTACCCACTCGACCAGAGTGCGAGGCAGGTCGAGTGAGGCAGGATAGGGAACCAACGAGGCTCCTGCGCTGATGGGTTGAGACGTCGAACACCTCTCTCAACGGCACAGGAGCCTCGTGCGTTGCGGGGCACCGGCCCGTCACCCGATCGGTGGCCACTCTGAAAAACGCTCAGTCTCCACAAACGGGCGCGGTATCCCACTACGGCTGCCCTCAGCTACAGCCGCAAGACAGCCCCCGTATGGCGTGAAGATCACACGAAGGCAGGCTCTTCGCCGGCACCGGCGAAGAGCCCACGAGGCTGACTGCCCAACCCCTCTCACCGAGTCACCCGAGGCAGCGGCGGTGCGGGGCGCGCTGAGGGGATGTCGGCATCACAACCACGCTCCGGTAGGCCATGACCAGGGGCGATGGGGACGCCCGCCACCAGGCCGCGCAACATCCACCGCAGCCTCTCCCGCAACCCTTTGGTGCAACGTCCACCGCAATGCCCGGCGCTCCTGCTCCGTCCGGACGCTCCAGCGGTCGGGCAGCGCGGAGGCGGTGCCGACGCGCAACACAGCCGCCAGGGCGCCCGATCCCCCGGCGGGCCGACCTCTGCCCCAGCCCCGCCCCACTCTCCTTCTTCCTTGATCGTGGGCGGCTGAGGAGGCTCTAGGGGGATGTCAGACCCCCGACCACGTTCAAACGGCGTGGTGACCTGCGCGAACGCGCGGAGTCCCGGAGGGGTCGCGCAAGAGATGTCGCAGGAGATGCCGCAAGAGATCGTGCAGGAGATGTTGCCGCCGGGCGGGCCCAAGGTCGCCCTTGGGCCCGCCCGGGGCCGGCGGTCAGGTGGCCGTGCGACGGTCGAGGACGTCGCCCAGGCGGTCGGCCACCGGGCCGGGACAGGCCGCGAGGTGGACCAGGGCGCGGACGATCTCGCTCTTGACCGGGCGCCCGACCTGGCGGCGCAGCTCCAGCGCCAGGACGTCGAAGACGAGCGCGTCGTCCTGCGGCCTGTTCACCGGGCGAGGATCACGCCGACCAGCGCTGCCATGACCGTGACCGCGCCGAACGCGGCGCCAAGCGGCTGGCTCCACGACGGGTGGCGGTGCACGACGTAGGCGGCGCCGGCCGCGAACAGCACCACGACGACGACCAGGAGCAGTGCGACGAGCAGAGCGAGCGCGGTGATGACAGACACGAGTCCCCCTGGGGGTCAGGCACGCGGCAGGGTCGCGTGCGACGGATGGCGGAGCGTGGGCGCTCCTCAGCCCTTGCGTCCCGGGTAGATGGCGCCGGGCAGGGCGCCGCCAGGGTGGTGCAGGCGGGAGTTAGCCCCGCAACTTCCGCCTGATCAGCGCTTTTACGCCTCACGTGAAGTGAGACACGTAGCAGGCGGGTTGAAGCAGCACGGTTCTGCGGCGCCAACGACCAGCGCTGCCGCCTCGGTAAGCGCACTTTCTGGTGACCGTCCACATATCCACGCTGTACGTCGCCGCATCCCAAGCGTTAAGCGCCTGGATCCCGCCTGACGGAAAACGGACGGGCAGCGCATGGTCGGGGCCCCGGCCACGGGCCCGACGATGAGCCTGGAACTAGGAGTCAGGCCACCGACCGTGAGGCCGACCACGGCAGGTCAGCGGGCTGCGACGCAGCAGGGGCCTGGAGGCGGGTCGGGCTGTGGGCCATGAGTACCAGTCGCCCCTTGCTGACCCAGCGCGAGGCCGCCACCGCCTGTGGCGTGAGCCGTACGACGATCCGGCGGGGCTTGAAGCCGGAGAGCTCCCGGGACCGGTGCTGGACGACGAACGCGGCTGGGCCGTCCCCATTGAGGACCTCTTGGCGGCTGGCTTCCGGCTGCACGCCCGGACCAAGCTGGCCCCGGCACCGGAGCAGGCGGCCATCCCCCAACCCGCTCCTCCCGCGGGTGGTCTCGCCGCGGCTGACCACCGCGCACTGTGCGCGCCTTTGGGCGCTGCTGAACGCGCCCGCTTCTATCCCGGGCGCCGCAGCCGGGCACCAACAGACTGCATGCGGCGGCGGGTGTGATGGATACGGCGGTCGATCCACCAGATGAGGCGGTCTGGGGATTCCTGCGGCATCACCGTGTGGAGTACGGACTGCAGCGCGACGACGGCGAGCCCCGCCAGCACCATCAGGGCGACGGCCTGCCATGGAGCACCGACCAGGGCGCTCGCGAGGCTGCCGACGCCGCCAAGACCGGCGCCGGCGAGCTGGGAGTGCTGAGTGAGCGGGTTCGGGGCCGGGTGCACCGGGGGAATCGAGGGGACTTCCTGCGCTGAGGAACGTTGCGTGGGCATGCTGAACTCCTGCCTGTGCGGATTCACTTGGATGCGGTGAGTGATCCACAGAGTCGAACAGAGCAGGCGCGGCGCATAAGTGGGCGGTTCGTAAGGTGATGTCCGTTTCTGCCTGAGGTTGGGGCAAGGTTGC
>NZ_JBHVYK010000140.1:0-12391 GCF_042880855.1 Streptomyces sp. NPDC058291 | reverse complement strand
CTTCGATGCCGAGCGCTCACTCGCGAACTGAAGCGCTCAGCCGCAACTGATCACATCGGAATGACTCGTCTAGGGCCGCATAGAAGTCATCGCCCGAGCCGTCCTCGCGCCGCCCCGCCGCGACAAGCCACGGCAGGTCGGCGTCCAGCCATACCGCGCCGCGCCATCGCTGCACCTTGACCTTGAAGCCCCGGAGACTCCCCCGACGATCAAGGGGAGGTTCGGGCCGTCCGGCTGACAGGCCCCTGGTCTTCGCGGGTGGCCGTGTCGCATACGTGTCGAATTTTTCGGCGAGAAGGCTCCGTCTCCGTCGGTCGGCTCGGGGAGATCCCCGACGGCCTCCAGGCGCCTTTTCAGGTCAGGCAGCTGCCCTTCGACACACCGTGCGTAACGGCATGGATCGCTGGGCCGTCGCCACACCACCCCCAGGCGCAGCCCTCCCCACTTGCTGCAGGACGAAGAAGTCATGGCCCAAGGGCTCGCCATCTCGCTTCCGCCGTCGCGGCTTGCTCCGGTCGACACGGCACCCGGTGGACGGCCAGCCGAGGACCAGGGCCGGTAGACCAACCTCGCCGACCCCGCATGATCGACCTGATAAGGAAGCGGACCGAGTGCAGCGCGTCCGCGTGCATCCACGTCAGTCTTCAGCGTCGCTGAAGTACACCGTAAGACTCGGCCAACCGCCGTCCGCGGTGACCTCCGTATGCATGACGAGATCCTGAACCTCGACCAAGCCGAGACTTTCGATCGAGTCTGCGACTCTACGGAGCAGCGCAGGCACGTCATCCTGCCCCGTTCCCGCCGGGTTGGCCTGCGAGAAGTGTTTGATCGCCCACGATTCCATGCGCTCATGATCGCGCAAGCCCCGACCTGCCCCGCGGCGCGACGGAGGTCCAGAAGGTGCGCGCCTGCCGCTTCTCGGTGGTCAGCGCGGCGCCGTGGATGTCCTTGAGCCGGCGGGTGAGCCTGCTGCCGCGGGGGCCGTCGGCTCCACGAAGAAGTGGGACTTCGACTGGGCGTAGGCCGCGATCAGCGGCACCGCGGCCGACTTGGCGTCGTCGTAGCCCATCTCGATCAGATCGGCGACGTTGAACAGCCGCCGGTCCAGCTCGTCCGCGCGCAGCAGTGGCGCCGCCTCGTCCGGGACGACGACCAGGTCGCACTTGATCTGCTGGATCCCCTGCGGCGGTTCGGCTCCCGTGCAGCCGTTCCGTCCCCTGTGGTCGTTCGGTCCCCCGCAGTGGTTCGGCTCTCCTCCGGCCGTCCGGTCCCCTGTGGTCGTCCGGTTCTCCTCCGGCCGTCCGGTCCCCTGTGGTCGTCCGGTTCTCCTCCGGCCGTTCGGTCCCCTGCCGTCGTTCGGTCCCCCTGCCGCGACCGGCCGCGTGCACCTGGAGGAGCACTTCTGACGGATCCTGCGCGCGCATAGCATCAGCGGATGCATTCCACCGTCCTCGACAAGATCGACCGCGACCTCGCACACGCGTTGCAGATCGATGGGCGGGTGCAGTTCAACAAGATCGCCGACGTGCTCGGCGTCTCCGCCAGCACGGTCGCCCGCCGCTACCACCGTCTCTACTCGGCAGGTCTGTTGAGGGTGGTGGCCTCGGTGAACCTCTCCCGGCTCGGTTACGTCGCGTGGACCATCCGGTTGCGGTGCACCCCCGACGCGGCGGGCGGCATCGCCGCCGCGCTCGCCCGACGCAGCGACACGTTCTGGGTGCACCTGCTGTCCGGCGGCACCGAGATCTCGTGCGGCACCCAGGCGCGCTGAACGGCGAGGTCGACGACCCGGCCGCCGCCGAGAACGCCCTCTCCAGCGGGCGCAGCACCACCCTGGACGTCCTGCACGACGCCGGCGCCGACGGTCTGAGCTCGGTGTACCTGGCCTCCGCGGGTCTGGCGCTGATGGCGGCGCTCGGCACGGCCGTCTTCGTCCGCAGGGGCGCCCAGGCCGTTTTGCCGCACGCCCCGGCGGGAAAGGAGGCGGCCGAAGCGCACTGACCGTAGTCGGCCGAAGCGCTCGGACATCCAGGGGGAAGGAGACGGACCGAGGCGCTCTCCCTGCGGTGATCAGCGGCCGGTGATCAGCGCGAGTCGCGCGGGGCGCTCGTCCCCCGTACCTACCCGGCGAGCGCGGCCGAGCCGTCCCGCAGGGTGATCCGCAACCCGTCCACCGCCTCCTGGACGCCCGCAGTCCCCGGATTTCCCGGAGTTCCCGCAGTCCCCGCAGTCCCCGGAATTTCCGCAGTCCCCGCAGTCCCCGGAGGACCGACCGCGGCGGCCGCCGCGACCGCGACCGCCGCGGGGTGGATCTCGTCCACGAGCAGGTCCGTCAGGCGCAGGCCGGTTCGGCCGTCGAGCTGTTCGGGCCGGCCGAGCACCTCCGGCGGCTGCCCGGGGTCGGAGAGCACGAGATCGCGCAGCGGCGCCCCCAGCCCCACGCCGAACGCCTTCAGCACGGCCTCCTTGCGCGTCCAGGTGCGCAGGAAGGCGGACTTGCGCGCGCCGGGCGGACGGGCGTGGAGCGCGACGAGCTCGGAGTCGGCGAGCGCGACGCGAGCGGCGGAGTCGACGTCCACAGCGACGTCCACGTCCTCGACGTCGAGGCCCACGCGCCCGTTCTCGCACACGGCGACGCCGATCAGCGCACCGCTGTGGGAGACGGAGAAGTCGAGGTCAGGCCCACCGAGCGGCCATCCGCCCTGCGGCAGGTCCAGCCGGACCTTGCCGTGCGGGCCGCCGCAGCGCGGGCACACGCGCCGCAGGGGGACGTCGGCGGGGGGCAGTCCGAGCAGCTCGCCCAGGGCGAGTCGGCTCAGCGCACAGCCGACCAGGAACCGCTCGCGGCCCGCCCGGTCGACGGTCGCCTCGTAGCGGCGGCGCTCCACGGGGTCGAGAAGTGCCAGGAGACCCGGGCGGGCGTCGGACAGGCGGGCCCACCACACCTGCACGGGATGTCCTGGCACAGCGCCTCGTCCCGACCGCGGAGGGGAAAGAGCGGTCAGTGCACGGCGCGCAGCATGCGCGTCACGTTGATACGCGTCGGCGAAAGGCCGAGTTCCACGCTCTGCATCATCCGCTCGCCGTTCAGCCGGCCGTAAGCGAGCAGATCCACGTTCGCCAGGCTGAATTCGGGCCAGGTGTGAATGCTCAGATGCGAGGCGGAAAGCAGGAGAATGGCGGTCACGGCGCCGTTCGGGAAAACGTGCGACGCCTCACCGAGCACCGTGGCGTTTCCCTTTTCGGCGGCCGTGCGCAGCACCTTGAGGAGGCGCTCCTCGTCGGTCAGGATGCTGTGGTCGCTCACCCATACGTCGACTGCATAAGAGCACAGATCGTCGACGTTTATACCTTCGGTGGCGAGACTGGCGGAGTTGGTCATGGGGAACCGGGGGTGACGAATCGCTGCCCCCGTCTCCTTTCCTATAGGCGCTCGGTGGTGCCCAGAGTAGCATCCGGGGCGCCCGGCGGCTCGCGCGCACAGTGCGCCGAGGGTTCCGGGGGGTGCCCTGCGGATTCGATGGAGAACCGGTCCGAGCCATTCCGAAATGCATTTCCTCGACACCTTCGGACGTTCACGGGAATTACTCCGGAATGCGTTCGGGAGAGCCGCGGGAGGAACGTCCCAGTATTGCGCCTTCCGGGTATTCCCTTCCCCGCCGTTCCGCTGCCGTTTCCCCATCGCGGGTGCCGGACCGCCGGCCCCTCACCAGCCCGTATACTCGATAGTCCCGGAATCCACCAATCAGCTTGCCTG
Organism: Streptomyces sp. NPDC058291; assembly: GCF_042880855.1. Taxonomy (NCBI): domain Bacteria; kingdom Bacillati; phylum Actinomycetota; class Actinomycetes; order Kitasatosporales; family Streptomycetaceae; genus Streptomyces; species Streptomyces sp. NPDC058291. The sequence goes on along the minus strand of NZ_JBHVYK010000140.1, from coordinate 8,634 downwards.
GAGCAGCATTGTGACGAACGCGCGTCGGCACCCTCGGAGCACCACCGCCGATTCCGTGCTCACGGAAGTCGCGGACGCCGTCCGGCTCCAGGAGGGCCCGCCCGGAGTCCGGTCCGTCCTGCGCGCCCTGCGCCGGCTGGCCCCGGCCTCCACGAAGGAGCTGAGCCGCGCGACCGGCCTGCCCGTACCGATCGTGGCCGCCCTGGGCAACGAGCTGCGGCGCCGGGGTCTCGTCACCGAGGCGCGTCCGTCCCGGCTGACCGACGCCGGCGCGGACCTGGTCGCCTCGCTGGGCATGGACCTCGTCCTGGACGCCACCTGCCGCGCCTGCGACGGCCGTGAGCTGGTCATCCCCGACGTGCTGGACGAGGCCGTGACACGGCTGCGCGCGCTGATGGAGTCGGGGCCCGCCGCCGACATGGCGATCGACCAGTCGCACTGCACGGCCGAGACCAAGGTGCGGCGGGTGCTCGCGCTGCTCACGGCCGGCGCGCTGCCGGGCGGCTCGCTGCTGCTGATCGGCGACGACGACCTGGTGTCCCTGGCCGTCGCCGTGGTGGGCGACGTGCTGGGCGGGCCGATCGTCGAGCGGGTGACCGTCGTGGACATCTCGCCGGAGATCCTCGACCACGTCCAGAAGGCGTCGGCCGGTCTCGGCACCCGCGTCGAGACCGTCCAGCACGATCTGCGCCATCCGCTGCCCGCCGAGCTGCACGGACAGCACGACGTGGCCATGACCGACCCGCCGTACACGCCCGAAGGCGCCCGCCTCTTCCTCTCCCGCGCCGTGGAGGGCCTGCGGCCCGGTCCGGCGCACAGCGTCTTCTTCTCCTTCGGCGGCAAGAGCCCGGACGAGATGCTGGAGGTGCAGCGGGAGATCATGGCGCTCGGCCTGGTCACCAACGGCTACATCCGCAACTTCAACGAGTACGAGGGCAGCGGCATCCTCGGCGGCGTCGGCTTCTTCCAGCACCTCCTGACCACCACCTCGACCGCCTCCCGGCAGGGCGAGTTCAGCGGTCCCCTCTATACGGGCGACAAGCGGACCCGGCAGCGCGAGTACACGTGCGCGGCGTGCGACGCGCGGATCCGGGTCGGCCCCGGCGCCCGCTGGACGTCGGTCGCCGCGCTGCGCGAGGACGGCTGCCCGGAGTGCGGCAGGGGTCCCTTCCGTCCGGGCCGCCTGGTCCCGGTGGAGGAGCCTCCGGCGTCGGCCGAGCAGCCCTCTGGCCGGCCGCCCGCCCCCGCCGCGGCCCCGTCCGCCGTCAACGCCGCGGCCCCCTCCCCCGTCACCGCTCCCGCGGCACCCTCCCCCGTCACCGCTCCCGGGAGCCCGGCCGCCGCCGCTCCCGCCCCGCGCACGTACGGGTGGCGTCCGCCGACCGAGGCCGAGCGCGCCGCGCTGGCCGAGCGGGCCCGGCCGTACGTCACCCGGCAGGCCGACGAGCGCGATCTGCCGGCCATCGGGCGGTTCGAGGCCGAGATCGCCCGGGTCTCCTTCGGCGAGGACGCCATCGACGACCCGGCCCGGTGGGAGACCCGGCTCGGCCGGGCCATGGAGAAGTCGAAGGAGGGCATGATCGTCGCCCACCGCCCCGGCGACGAACCGGTCGGCTGGTGCTGGGTGAGCATCAACCAGAACGCGATGACCGGCGACCGCTACGCCAACTTCCGCTCCCTGGCGGCCTCCCCGGTCGACAACCGCGGCGACGTCGCCGAACTCCTGCTCACCGCGGGCCTGGAGTTCTGCCTGGCCAACGGCATCACGGAGGTCGTCGGCAGGGTGCACGTGGGCAACGTCCCGATGCGCACGGTCTACCGCAAGTTCGGCTTCGACCCGACGAGCCTGTCGATGAAGCTGTTCCTGCCGAAGGAGGACGGCGTCCGATGAGCACCACGGATCGTCTCGACCCGGACGGGATCAAGTGCGTCGTCTGGGACCTCGACGGCACCCTGTGGGACGACGTCGCCGTCGAGTCGGCCACCGACGCGCTGCCCACGCCCCGCCCCGGGACGCTCGCCGCGATCGACGCGCTGGCCGCCCTCGGCGTGCTCAGCAGCATCGCGAGCCGCAGCGCGCCGTCGGTGCTCGACCGGCTGGAGACCGTGCCGGCGCTGCGTGAACGGTTCCTGGCCCCGCAGGTTTCCTGGCAGGACAAGAGCGAGTCGCTGCGCAGGATCGCGAAGGACCTGGGCATCGCGGTGGACGCCCTGCTCCTGGTGGACGACTCCCCCTACGAGCGCGCCGAGGTGGAGGCCCTGCTGCCGGGCGTGCGCACCCTCGCCCCCGAGGACGTCCCCGCGCTGCTGGCCGCGTTCGAGGGCCGGGAGGTCACCCCCGAGTCACGCGAGCGGGTGCGCCGCTACCGCACCGAGGAGACGCGCCGGGCCGAGGGCGAACGCTTCCTGGGCTCGCGCGAGGAGTTCCTGCGCTGGTGCGACATGCGCCTCACCGTCGGCGCGGCCACGCCCGGCGAGGTCCCCCGCGCGCTGGAGCTCGCCGCCCGCACGCACCGCCTGAACTCCTCCGGCCTGGCCCCCGACCGGCTGCGCGAGCTGGCCGCCGCGGAAGGGCACGAGGTGTACACCGCGCGCATGACGGACCGTTTCGGCGAGTACGGCGTCATCGGCGCCGCCCTCGTCGACCGCACCGCCCCCGCCACGTGGTCCGTCCCGCTGCTCGCCCTCTCCTGCCGGGTCGCCGGCCGGGGAGCGGCGGCGGCCTTCCTGTTCCGGCTGATGCGGCGGGCGCGCGAGCGGGGCGCCGAGGAGTTCCGGGTGACGCTCCGCCCGACGGACGCCAACCTGGAGATGCGCATCCTGCTCCGCCAGGCGGGCCTGCGCCGCACGGACGATCCCGGCGCCGCCGCCGACGCCGCGGTCCTGGGCAGGAGCCTGCACGACGAACCGCCCGAGCCGCCCGCTTGGCTGCGGGTGACCGAACGAGAGGACGCCGAGGCGTGACGGACACCCGGGACCGGGGCGCGGTGGAACGCGCACTCCGCTCCATGATCGCCGAGGCCGCCCGCCTGGACGAGGCCTACGTCGCGGAACTCCCCGCGGACACCGACCTGTTCGGTCCGCGGATCGGCCTCACCTCGCTGGCCGGGGTGACCCTGCTGGGCGCCGTCGACCAGCGCTTCGGGGTGGACGTGGCCGCACTGGACCTGAGCCTGGACAGTCTGGAGTCCATCGCCACCCTGAGCGACTTCGTCACCGCCCATCTCCAGCCCTCCTAGCCACCCGTCTGTACTCCACGCTGTTCAAAAAGGGTGATCCGTACAGTCGTGCCGTGACCCGGCCCGGGCGGCGGCGTTGAACGGGGAGTGCGACGGCGCCCCCTGCCGCCGCACGAACCGAATCACCTAAGGAGAACGTGATGTCTCGCATCGCGAAGGCGGCCGCTGTCGCCCTCGGTACCAGCGCCGTGGTGGTCAGCGGAGCCGGCCTGGCCATGGCGGACGCCGGTGCCAACGCTGCGGCGATCGGCTCGCCGGGCGTCCTGTCGGGCAACGTCGTCCAGGTTCCGATCCACATCCCGGTCAACGTCTGCGGCAACACCGTCAACGTCGTCGGTCTGCTGAACCCCGCGTTCGGCAACACCTGCGCCAACGTCAGCGACCACGGCGGCAAGGACGGCGGCGACAAGCACGGCGGCGACAAGCACGGCGGCCACAACGGCTACGGCGACTGACCAGCCTTCCCCCCAGGAGAGCCCCGGCACCTCGAGCGCCGGGGCTCTCCCCTGTTCCGGTCAGGCGTACCGGTAGATCCGCGACACGTCCTCCAGCCGGTCCGGGGTCACGTTCCAGGGCGGCAGTTTCTCGTGGCGGGCCACGACCCTGCGGTACTGGCGGGTCCCGGGACCGGGCGGTTCGGCCGGCAGGTAGCGGTGCTCGCGGTGCCGGCTCTGCCAGCGGGTCCACAGCAGGTCGACGAAGGCGTGGTGCAGCCAGAACACGGGGTCGTTGACGGAGGCGCCGCCGAGCATGACCCCGCCGACCCACCGGTGCACCCGGTTGTGGTTGCGCCAGGCGGAGCTGCCCGGGCCGGAGCCCCAGCCCTCCAGCCTGTTGCGGAAGCCCCGGGTGACCGTCGAGTCCCAGGGCGAGACGTCGTAGACGGGGTCCCGCAGGGCCGCCTCCACGTCGCTCCTGGTCGGCAGGTCGATCGGACTGGCGGCGCGGCCGAGGTCCCGGGTGAGGAACTCACCGTCGGTCACGTTCTCCTTGATGGTCCAGCTGCCGGTGGCGTACGCGAAGGGGCCGGTCGTCACCTGGCGGTCGGAGCGGCGTCCGTTGCCCCCGAGCAGGTCCTTCGTCCAGGGCGCGGCGGTCGTGGCGCGGTCGCGCGTCCAGTCCCAGTACGGCACCGTCACCGAGGGGTCGACCCGGCGCAGGGCCGTCTCCAGGTCCAGCAGGAACCTGCGGTGCCAGGGCAGGAAGGAGGGCGCCATGTGGGCGCTGCGCAGGCCGCCGTCGCCGTCGGAGACGTAGTGGTCGATGTGCGTCCGAACGAATTCGTCGTACTCGCCCCTCTTCTTGACCGCCAGCAGCGCGTTCACGAAGCGCCGCCGCTCGGCGCCGGTGAGCGTGCTGACGTCCTTACGGATGTAGGCCATGGTGTCCCCCCATGTGCGTGTGGTGGTGTGCCGGACCGTCCTCGCGCAGCCGCTCCCCCGGTCCGAGCCCGTCGACGGCGGCGCGGACCGCCTCCAGCGGGGTGGCGTACGAGCGGTAGTGGTCGACCATGCTCAGCCAGGTGCCGTCGGCGCGGCGCATCAGGTGCAGCGGGCGGCCGTCGACCGTGACCTCCCACCGGGCGCCGGCCGCGGCGGATCGCGACGGGGTGAGGACCCCGCGGATGCGCCGGCCCCGGTAGGTCTCGTCGAAGGAGTCCGCGGGCGCGGGTCCGCCGTCCGCCGGCCGCGGCGGCCGGGAGGCGGCGACGACCGGGGCGATGGCGAGGGCGGCGGCCGCTCCGAGCAGTCCGCGCAGCAGGTCCCGGCGGCGTGCGCGGCGGGCCGGCCCGGATCTGGCCGTGGCTGCCGGAGCGGCGTTCACGGGTACTCCGTCGACGCTGACGACCATGGTGTGCTCCCTCGTCCGGGACCGGGGTCCGGTGCGGTTGTCCGAGGGGCTAACCGCCGAGGGGGCCGCATGGTCACCGTCCGCGTCCGAACGGCCCGCGACGGCGGGAGGGATCCGGGCACGGCGACGGGCCCGGACGACGGCGTCCGGGCCCGTGTTCGCGGCGGCCGGCCCGCGGCTCTACCGCCCCTGTCCCAGACCGAGGTCCGCGCCGGGCACGGTCTGCAGCACGGGGGTGAGCACGCCCGCCTCGGGCAGCTTCAGGTCCGGCAGGCCGTAGTGGTCGGGGTTGGGCGCGGTGAGCGGTGCGTCCAGGGTCAAGCCGGGGCCCAGCGTGCGCAGGTCGGAGGCGGGGGCGTCGAGTCCGACGTGGTTGAACCCGTTGCCCAGGACCTCCGGCAGGGGAGCCCGCACTCCCAGGCCGGGCAGACCGGCGGCGACGGGCAGCTGGGGGACGACACGCTCCGGGATGAGACGGCCCTCGACGAAGCGCGGGCCCTCGGGCGCGCCGGGCGTGGGCAGGGGGATCTCGCCTCCGATGGTGGGCAGTTCCACGTTGAGGGACTTCTCGACGCCGTCCAGCGGTACGGGGACGGGGACGGTGCCGATCGCGGCTGCCGGGCTCGCGCAGGCGGCGGCGCCGGCCACGGCCGCCACACACGTGAGCACTGCGGCGAGGGTTCCTCGGGTGGTCGACTTCATCTCGGGTACGGGCCCTTTCGGTGGAGTTCGGGGGGCGTTGCGTCCGTACCGGGTAACGAGCAGGAAAACGGCATCAGTTCACAATTCCCCCGAGTGCCGTAATAGTCCTACCGCCGTACCGGCGCGGCGGACGGCGGGGAAGGGGGACGTCAGGCCGTTCGGGCGGGGCGGACGTCAGCTCGTCCAGAAATCCCACCAGCGGGTCAGGATCAGCATGCCGATCACCCCGATGTGCAACAGCGGCGGCGCCCAGGCGAATTCGGCGAGGAAGTCCCGTACGCCGGCCGGCGCCGGGAGGAGCCCGTGGCGCACGTCGAAGGCGAGGGCGTACCAGAACGCGAGGATCGTGGCGACCCAGGCGAGGCAGCACCACAGGCACAGCGCGTTGATCCGGTACAGCGACTCGAACTGCAGCCAGGACACGAACCCGACGCCGAGGAGGCATCCGGCGGTGAACGTCAGCCAGTACCAGCGCGGGAAGGAGGCCCGGGCCAGCAGGCTCGCTCCCACGCACAGGACGATCCCGTAGGCCACCAGGCCCAGCATCGGGTTGGGGAACCCGAAGACCGAGGCCTGGTCGCTGCGCATGACGCTGCCGCAGGAGACGACGGGGTTCAGGCTGCACCCGGGGGTGAAACCGGGGTCCTCCAGCAGCTTGAACTCGTCGAGGGTGATGACCCAGGAGGCCAGCAGACCGGCCGCTCCGGCGAGGACCAGCAGCAGGGCGTACGCGCGGCCGCCGCCCACGGCGGCCGGCTGCGGCCGCCGCATCAGCCGCGCAGGCGGCGGGCGGGCAGGACGATGTGCGCCGCCGCCGCCAGGGTCTCTTCGGCGCCGGCGAACGCGGCCAGCGCCTCCGGCGTGACGGCCCGGCCGGGCGTGGCCTCCGGCCAGGCGCGGGCGGTGAGGACGAGGTAGGCGTAGCCGCGCTCGCCGACGGCCGCGAGCCACTCGGCGGGCGGCAGGCACTGGGCGTTGAGACCCGGCAGGTTCAGCACGGCCGCGCCGGACTCGACGAGCAGGCTGAACGGCAGGCTGGGCCGCTCGGTGCCGTCGACGACGTCGCCGCCGACGGGCATGCCGTTGTCGGCGAGCAGTCGCGCGACGGCGGCGGCCGTCCCCTCGGGCCCGTCCGCGGTGTCGCCGAGGGAGTAGGCCAGCAGGTAGGGCATGTCATGGCCGTCGGGGGCCTCGCCGCTCCACGGCATCACGACGAGGGTGCCCAGGTCGGCCACGCGGAAGGGGCGGGTTGCGCTCGGGGTTGAGGTCACCGCGCGACCCTATCGGCGCACCGGCGGGCGGCCGGAAGCGTTCTCACCCGACCGGGGGACTTCGGCGGGTCGCTCCACACGAACGAGGGACGCGCCGCTCGACTCGCCTCGAACAGCGCCGAGGGCCGGTCCGTCGGTGACGGGACCGGCCCTGGCGGCGGGGGGCTCAGCCCTGCAGCGGCAGTCCGCCGAGGAGCCCGTGGTGGGTGTTGAGCGCGCCCGCCGCGCCCTTGACGGTGCTCAGCACGGAGTCCTTGTTCTCGGTGTCGAGGGCGTCCGACTGGTGGTGGAGGGGCATCGCGTCCTCCAGGTTGACCGGCCCCCTGGCGAGGGTGTCCACGGCGCCGTTGAGGCTGGTGGGCGTGAGGTCGGCGGGGGCGGCGAACGCGGGCGCGGCAAGGCCGGCGAGGGCCACGGATCCGGCAACGACAGCGGCAGCCTTCAGGGACTTCATCGGATTCCTTTCTTCGGCGACTCGGCAACTCAAGTCACCGGGGCACGTTCTGACGTCGTGCCTAACGAGGCCTGCCGAATGCGGAAACCGGGTGACGCGCGAAATCCCGCACCCCGGCGGATGCGCCGGGGTGCGGGGATGCTCGGGCGACGGTCAGCGGGTGGGCGGCGGCGGCAGCGAGGGCGCCGGCGCGGCCGGGGTCGCCGCGGCCGCCTCGGCCGGCAGACTCGGCAGGCTCAGGCCGAGTCCGCCCAACGTCGAAGAGAGCAGGTCGAGCAGGCCGTCCACGACACCGGTGACCGCGGACACGACCTGGCCGACGTCGAGGGACGTGGCGGCCGCGAGCAGCGATTCGACGGCCTTCTGCACGGCGGCGAGCGCGTCGGACACGGGGTCGGCGGCCGCCTTCGCCGTGGCGTCGTCACCGCCCTTGGCGGGCGCGGGCGGCACGGCGGCGGGCGCGTCCGGCGCTGCGGGCGCGGCCGGGGTCGCTGTCGTGACCTTGGCGACGGCCGTCTTGACGGCGTTGCCGAGCCGGGTCGCCTGGTCTGGGGTGAGGCGGCCGTCGTCGGCCTTGAGGACGGTGTTGAGCGTCTCGGCGACCGGGGCCAGGACGGTGCTGAGATCACCGAGGCCCTTGCCCTGGGCGAGCAGCGCGGCGACGCCGGGAACGGGCGCATGGGAGGCCGCTGCGACGCGCTCGCGGGCTGCGGCTCCGTCGGCCGCCAGGGCGGCGGGGGCGGCGAGGCCGAGGACGAGGGAGGCGCACAGTGCGGTGGGAGCGATACGCCGTATGGGCAGACCACGCATGGGAAATCCTTTCGATTGCGTCCGGTCTCGTGCCCACCGTGCAAAGCGCCGTGGCGCCCCGCAACACAACCGTCGCGCCCTGTGAGTCTCCGCAGCTCACCGGACCGGCATCGGCCCTGATGGGGAGCTCGTCGGGACCCGCCGAGCAGGGCGGGCCGCGTTCCCCCTTCCGGGGCAACGTCGTCGGCGACGGGTTAACGGCGCCCCCCCGGGCGTCGGGGGGCGGGGTTGGGGGAATCGAGTGGTGTGCGAGGGGGGGGGTCGTCACGGGGGTTTTGTGGGTGTTGACGTAACCCGGGTGGAGGAG
>NZ_JBHVYK010000139.1:0-12778 GCF_042880855.1 Streptomyces sp. NPDC058291 | reverse complement strand
CCCCCGCCCCCGCCCCCGCCGCCCCCGTCCTCCGGTCCCGGTGCGCCGGGCGTGCCGGGCGCTCCGGCGGGCGGTTACGTGCCCACCCAGCTGCTGTCGGCGCTGGGTCCCGACGGGCCGGGGGGACCGGGTGCGCCCGGGGTCCCGGCCGGCCCCGGCGCGCCTCAGCCGCCGGGTGCGCCCGGTGCGCCGAGCGCCCCCGCCGGGCCCAACCCGCCGGGGGGCACGCCTCCCGGCGGCGTTCACCATGCCGCGACGATGCTGGCCGACCCCGGTCGGATGGGCCCGGGCGCGCCTCAGGCTCCGGGCGCTCCCGTCGGGCTCGGTCCGGGTCCGGGCGGCCCGGGCGCGGTTCACCACGCTCAGACCATGCTGGCCGGTCCCGCGCAGGGCGGCCCCGGCGCGCCCGCGCCTCCGCCGGCGCCGGGAGTCCCCGGTTTCCCCAGCGCTCCCGGCGGCCCGGGCATGGCCCACGGCGTGCCAGGTGTGCCGCCGGGCGTTCCCCAGCCGCCGATGCCGCCGGGCGCGATGCCGCCGGGCGGGCCGGTGCCGGGGCAGCCGCAGGCGTACGGGTATCCGCAGCAGCAGGGGTTGCCGACGGTCGGCCCGGGCTACCAGGCGGTGCTGCGCTATCGCGCGCAGGACGGTTCCGAGCAGCAGCTGATCCGGCGTTCCGCGCCGGGCACGCCGCACCCGGAGTGGCAGATCTTCCACGAGCTGCGGGCGATGAACGTGCCGCCGGACCAGGTGCTGGAGCTGCACACGGAGTTGGAGTCGTGCGAGCTGCCGGGTGCGTACTGTGCGCGCATGATCCGGGAGCAGTGGCCGCAGGCGAGGATCACGAGCATCGCGCCGTACGGCACGGATCACGCCAGCCGACAGCAGGGCATGCGGCAACTGCTCGCGCACCAGGGCGAGTTGCATCAGGTGGCGGACGGGCCGGCGCGTCCGGCGCCGGTGCGCGCGCCGTTGCCGCCGGTGCAGGCCGTGCCGCCGGTTCCGCCGGAGGCGGTCGGGCAGGAGCTGGCGGCGGTGTTCGGGCCGGCGGTCTTCCGGTTCGAGCAGGCGGCGGTGTCGCGGCAGGGCGTTCCGCCGGTCGTCGCGCACACGCTGGTGGTGGCGGGTCTGCCGGCGGACATGGGGCCGTTCTTCTGGGCGCAGGCCCAGCCGGGGCGGCCGGTGCCGACGCTGGCGGAGCTGGCGGCGGAGCGGGGCGTGCAGCCGGCCCCGGACGCGGGCTCGTACCTCGTCATGGGCAGTGACTTCGGCAAGGCGATCTGTGTGCAGTACGGAACGGCGAACATCGTCGCCGTGCCGGTGGAGGCGGGGCCGGGCGGCGGGTCCGTGCCGCCGCAGTTCGTGAACACCGGGCTGCCGGAGTTCGCGCGCTGTCTGGCGCTGCTCGGGCGGATGTGGCGGCTGCGGTTCGGGCTGAACCAGGAGCAGGCGGGGCGCTGGACCGTCGACTTCCAGGCGCAGCTGGCCGCGCTCGACCCGGCGGCGCTGGGTTCGCCGGAGAGTTGGTGGTCGGTGCTGCTGGAGGAGATGTGGGACGGACTGCTGTGACGGGCGGTCGTTGACCCGCGGGCGGTCGAGCGGGTGACGCGAAGGGGCTGGATCCGGTCGGAGGACCGGGCCCGGCCCCTTCTGCGCGCGGCCCGGCGCAGCCCAGCCCGGTCCAGCTGAGCCCGGCTCAGCCCAGTCCAGCCTGGCTCAGCTCAGCTCAGCCCAGCCCAGCCCGGTCCAGGTGAGCCCGGCTCGGCCCGGTCCAGCCCGGTCCGGCTCGGCCCGGTCCGGCTCGGCCCGGTCCGGCTCGGCCCGGCTCGGCCCGGTCCAGCCCGGTCCGGCTCGGCCCGGTCCAGCCCGGTCCGGCTCGGCCCGGTCCGGCTCGGCTCGGCCCGGTCCAGCCCAGCCTGGCGCGGCCCCGTCCGAGCCAGCCCAGCCTCGCGCGGCCCCGGTCTTCGTTCGGCTTTCGCCGGCTCCGCGTCCGGGGCCGTCCCGTCGTGCGTTTTCCGGTCGCCACGTGCGCGGAGCCCCTTGCTGCGTTCGGACCCGCTCGCTTGTGTTCGGGGTTGGCCGTGACCTGTGCGCGGAGTGTCGCGTTATGAACACTTCCATCCGATCCATCAAGATATGCGCGACATCATCACGTCGTGTGTGTCCGTCTGGTGGCGAGGGGTTCAAGGATGAGCAGCGCATCGGTGTCACCGCCCGGGTTCGTGACCGTCCGCGGCCGCGGCTACCGGCCCGAACAGGTCGAGGCGTACACCGCCGCACTCTGCGCCGACCGTGACGCGGCGTGGGAGCGGGCCGCCCGGCTCACCGTCCTCGCCAAGCAGATGGAGGCGGAGGCCGAGCGGTTGCGTGCGGTCGTGACCGGGCTCTCGCCGCAGACGTACGACTCGCTGGGGGAGCGCGCACGGCGCGTCCTGCAACTCGCCGTCGAGGAGGCGGCGGACGTCCGCGAGGACGCGCGGCGTGCGGCGCGGGAGGACGTCGCCCGCGCCGAGACCTGCGCCCTCGAGGTGCGCCGGGCGGCCCAGGAGGAGGCGGACGCGCTGCGCGCGGAGGCCGAGGACCGCGCCCGGCAGCGACTGCTCGCGGCGCGCGCCGAGGCCGACGAGGTCCGCATCGGCGCCCGGCGCGAGGTGAAGGAGTACCGCGGGCGAGCGCTGAGCGCCCTGCGCGAGGTGCGTCAGCGCACCGCCGGCGTGCTCGCCGAGCAGGAGACGGAGCAGGCCGAGCGGTGGGCCCCCGTGGAGCGGGAGGCGGCGGAGCGGGCCGCGGCCCTGGACGCCTCGAACGCACGGGTCCTGGCCGGCGCCGAGGCGGCGCTGTCCGAGGCGGAGCAGGCGTTCGCCGAGGCGGAGGAGTCGGCCCGGCGCGGTCAGGAGGACGCCCAGGCGCGCGCCGCCGAGATCCTCGCCGAGGCGCGCGCCCGCGAGGAGCGCACCGAGCGGGAGACGGAACGGGTGCTGCGCGAGCACGGAGCGCGCGGGGAGGACGTGCAGGCGCACATGGACCACGTCCGCAACAGCCTGTCCGCCCTCACCGGCCGCACGGCCGACTGACTCCGGCGGGGCCGGCGGCCAGCCGCGCCCGACGGACACCGCACGGCCGATCCGTCGTACGCGAGGCGCGGCTGACGGACACCGCACGGCGGACTGGCGCTGCCTGGCGTTTGAGCCGTCCGCGAGCCACCGTCCGCGAGCCGGCGTCCGCGAGCGGGCGTCCACCAGCCGCCAGCCGCCAGCAGTGAGCAGCGAACAGCCGGCCGCCACCAGTGGATGTGCGAAACCGTGTCTGACCTGAGGTGTTACCGCCGGCAACCTCGCGCCCCCGGCGCGCCCCGCGTGCCCCGTGCGCCCGGCTCCCGTGCGGACCGGGAGGCGGCGTGTCATTCCTCGCGGACCGGGAGGCGGCGTGTCATTCCTCGCGGACCGGGAAGCGGCGCGGGGCCAGCGTCAGCAGGACGACGAACGCCAGGGCGGCCGCGCAGGCCGCGCCCAGGTACACGGCGTGCACGGCGTCGGCGACCGCCCGGCGGGTCGCGTCGGGGACGGCGCCGACCCCGAGGCCGCGGGCGAGCGCGTCGAGGTCGCCCGCGCCGCCGAGGCGGGCGGCCAGCACGCCGTTGGCCACCGCCCCGAAGAGGGCCGCTCCGGCCGTCTGGCCCGTCTGTCGGCAGAACAGCACGGACGCGGTGGTCGTCCCGCGTTCCGACCAGCCGACGGTCGACTGCACGCCGACGATGAGCGGGAGCTGGAAGAGACCCAGCGCGGCCCCCAGCGCCAGCATCAGCGCCGTCGGCTGCCAGGCCCGGCCGGGAAACGGCAGCAGCGGGAACGCGAGCAGGATCAGCGTTGCCGCCCCGATGCCCAGCAGCGCGGTGTCCCGGAAGCCGATGCGCCGGTAGACGTGCTGGCTGAGGGCGGCGGACAGCGGCCAGCTCAGGGTCCACACGGACAGGACGAACCCGGCGGTCACCGGCGTGAGGCCCAGCACCGCCTGGGCGTACGTCGGCAGGAACACCGTCGGGGCCACCATCAGCAGGCCCAGCGCGCCCAGGGCCAGGTTGACCGCGGCGATGGTCCGGCGCCGCCACACCCAGCCGGGGATGATCGGCTCGGCGGCACGGCGTTCGACGGCCACGACGAGAGCGGCCAGCGCCAGCCCCGCGCCGAACAGGGCCAGCGAGGGCGCCGACAGCCACGGCCAGGCCACCCCGCCCTGCACCAGCGCCGTCAGCAGCACCCCGCCGCACATGAACACCGCCAGCGCGCCGGCCCAGTCCACCCGCGCGCGCGGCCGCCCCTCCCGCCGGGACCGCCGTTGCGGTTCGTGCAGATGGCGGACGATCAGCCACAGCGCCGCCGCCCCCACCGGCAGGTTCACCAGGAAGATCCAGCGCCAGTCGGCGTAGGCGGCCAGCAGCCCGCCCAGACCGGGCCCCGCGACCGCCGAGAGCGCCCACACGGTGGACAGCTTGGACTGGATCTTCGGGCGTTCTTCCAGCGGGTACAGGTCGGCGGCGAGCGTCTGCACGGTGCCCTGCAGCGCCCCGCCGCCCAGGCCCTGCACGACGCGGAAGGCGATCAGCGCTCCCATGTTCCAGGCCAGCGCGCACAGCAGCGAGCCGAGCAGGAACAGGGACGCCCCCGCGACCAGGACCGGCTTGCGGCCGAAGGTGTCGGAGAGCTTGCCGTAGACCGGCAGCGTGACCGTCACGGCGAGCAGGTACCCGGAGAACAGCCAGGAGAAGACGGAGAACCCGCCGAGGTCGCCGACGATCTGCGGGACGGCCGTGGAGACCACGGTGGAGTCGAGGGCGGCCAGCGCCATGGACAGCATGAGCGCGGCGACCACCGCTCCCCGTCGGTGTGCCCGCGCCGGCTGCCCGGCCTCGCGTGTCGCGGTGTTCGTGTCCCCCACCGGATTCCCTCCCCGTGTCCCCGTGCCCGTACGCCCCTCGGGGCCGATTCTCCGTGCCCCTTGCACCCATTTGGCGGAACCCAGCTTCCCACTTGAGGCTCACGCGACGGGAGGGTGCAGGCTGGGCGGCCCGGAGGGTGGAGACGACCCCGAGGGCTTCTCCACCCGGCGGTGGACGGCCCTTAGGGGTGCCTCCGTACTACGGCTGGGGGAAGGTTCGTACTGGCGGAGGAGGAGACGGGACCCGAGCGGTCCTTAACCTGGCTTTACGCCGTCGACGGGGGTGGACGGCGACCGGCAGGGGGGCGGTCAGCCCCCGTGTCGGGGGGTGGGGTTAACCCCCCGGGAAGACGGGCCCGAGCACCAGCGCGCGGGATCGCCTCCCGAGACAGACTCTTCGACGTAGCGCTTCACCGGCGAGCATCACCGGGCACCGCATCACCCGGCACCGCCGCCCGCGGCGCCACACCGTTACTTCTGATATCTGACATAGGAGATTCACCGTGACATCGGCTGTGACCATTCCCAGGCACGGGGGCACTGGAGGGCGTACGGCCGTTGCCGCACGGGCGCGGCAGGTCGTCAAGGCGTACGGGACCGGAGAGACCCGGGTCGTCGCCCTCGACCACGTCGACGTGGACATCGCCCGCGGTCAGTTCACCGCGATCATGGGCCCCTCGGGGTCCGGCAAGTCCACGCTGATGCACTGCCTCGCCGGGCTCGACACCGTCTCGTCCGGGCAGATCTACCTGGACGAGACCGAGATCACCGGGCTGAAGGACAAGAAGCTCACCCAGCTGCGCCGGGACCGGATCGGGTTCATCTTCCAGGCGTTCAACCTGCTGCCCACGCTGAACGCGATAGAGAACATCACGCTGCCGATGGACATCGCCGGCCGCAAGCCCGACCAGGCGTGGCTGAACCAGGTCGTCGAGACCGTCGGCCTCGCCGACCGGCTCAAGCACCGGCCCACCCAGCTCTCCGGCGGTCAGCAGCAGCGCGTCGCCGTGGCCCGCGCCCTGGCCGCCCGCCCGGAGATCATCTTCGGGGACGAGCCGACCGGAAACCTCGACTCCCGCGCCGGCGCCGAGGTCCTCGGCTTCCTGCGCCGCTCGGTGGACCACCTGGGCCAGACCATCGTGATGGTCACGCACGACCCGGTCGCCGCCTCCTACGCGGACCGGGTGCTGTACCTCGCGGACGGCCGGATCGTCGACGAGATGTTCAAGCCGACCGCCGAGACCGTCCTGGACCGCATGAAGGACTTCGACGCGCGGGGGCGGACGTCATGACCGTGCTCAGAACCTCGATGCGCAACTTCTTCGCGCACAAGGGACGCATGGCGCTGTCGGCCGTGGCGGTCCTGCTGTCGGTGGCGTTCGTCTGCGGGACGCTGGTGTTCACCGACACCATGAACACGACGTTCGACAAACTCTTCGCCGCCACCTCCTCCGATGTGACGGTCAGCGCGAAGGGCGCCTCGGACACCGGTGAGACGACCGCCGACAACGGCAAGCCGCCGGTCATGCCGGCCGCCGTGCTCGACCAGGTCCGCAAGGTGCGGGGCGTGAAGTCGGCGGAGGGCTCGGTCTTCTCCAGCGCGGCGACCGTCGTCGACGCCGACAAGGACAGCCTGTCGCCGTCCAGCGGCGCGCCCACCATCGTCGGCAGCTGGAACGCCAACGAGGCGCGCACCATGAAGATCACCGAAGGCGCGGCGCCGAAGGGCTCCGGCCAGGTCATGGTCGACGAGGACACCGCCGACAAGCACCACCTCAAGCTCGGCGACGAGGTCGGCGTGATCACCGCGGTCGGCACGCACACCGTGAAGGTCTCCGGTCTCGCCGCCTTCCAGGTCACCAACCCCGGCGCGGCGATCTTCTACCTGGACACCGCGACCGCCCAGAAGACGCTGGTCGGCGAGCCGGACGTCTACACGAACGTCAACGTCACGGCGGCGGCCGGGGTCAGCGACGCGCAGCTGAAGAAGAACGTCGCGGCCGCGATCGGCGCCGGCTACAAGGTGCAGACGGCCAAGGAGGCCGCCGACGCCAACCGCAAGGACGTCGGCAGCTTCCTGGACGTGATGAAGTACGCGATGCTCGGCTTCGCCGGAGTCGCCTTCCTCGTCGGCATCTTCCTGATCATCAACACCTTCTCGATGCTGGTCGCGCAGCGCACCCGCGAGATCGGCCTGATGCGGGCCATCGGCTCCAGCCGCAAGCAGGTCAACCGGTCCGTGCTGGCCGAGGCGCTGCTCCTGGGCGTCGTCGGCTCCGTCCTCGGCGTCGGCGCGGGCGTCGGCATCGCCGTCGGCCTGATGAAGCTCATGAGCATGACCGGCATGAACCTCTCCACCGACGACCTCACGGTCGCCTGGACGACCCCGGTGGTCGGCATGCTCCTCGGCATCGTGGTCACGGTGCTGGCGGCCTACCTCCCGGCCCGCCGGGCCGGCAAGGTCTCCCCGATGGCCGCACTGCGCGACGCGGGCGCCCCGGCCGACGCCAAGGCGGGCGTCGTGCGGGCCGTCATCGGTCTGCTGCTCACCGTCGGGGGCGGCGCGGGCCTGTACCTCGCCTCCGTCGCCGACAAGGCCGCCGAGGGCTCGATGTGGCTGGGCCTGGGCGTGGTGCTGAGCCTGATCGGCTTCGTGGTGATCGGCCCGCTGCTGGCCGGCGGCGTGGTGCGGGTGCTGGGCGCGGTCCTGCTGAGGGCCTTCGGCCCGGTCGGACGGATGGCGGAGCGCAACGCGCTGCGCAACCCGCGCCGTACGGGAGCCACGGGCGCGGCCCTCATGATCGGCCTCGCGCTCGTCGCCTGTCTGTCGGTGGTCGGCTCGTCCATGGTCGCCTCGGCCACGGAGGAACTCGACAAGAGCGTCGGCACGGACTTCATCATCCAGAGCGACAAGGGCCAGCGGCTGACCCCGGAGGCCGTGCAGGCGATCAAGTCGACCGCGGGCCTGCAGCGGGTCACCGAGTACAAGGGCACCGAGGCCGACTTCACCACCCCCGACGGCAAGACCCTCGACAAGACGTCGATCACGGCGGCCGACCCGACCTACGCGACCGACCTGCGCGTCGAGACCGTCGCGGGCAAGCTCACCGACGCCTACCGGCCCGACTCCATGTCCGTCCACGAGAAGTTCGCCGAGGACCACGGGATCAAGCTCGGCTCCAAGATCTCCGTGGCGTTCAGGGACGGCTCCACCGCCCGGCTGACGGTCCGCGCCATCACCAGCAGCGACGGCGTCATCGACCAGGGCGCGATGTACACCTCCATCGCCACCCTGAAGAAGTACGTCCCCGCCGGCAAGGTGCCGCTGGACCAACTGGTCTTCGTCACCGCCGAGGACGGGCAGCAGGACACCGCGTACACCGCCCTGAAGTCGGCGCTGCACGGCTACCCGCAGTACACCGTGCGCGACCAGACCGACTACAAGCAGGAGCTGAAGGACCAGATCGGGCAACTGCTGAACCTGATCTACGGTCTGCTCGCCCTCGCGATCATCGTCGCGGTCCTCGGTGTGGTGAACACCCTGGCCCTGTCGGTGGTGGAGCGCACCAGGGAGATCGGCCTGATGCGGGCGATCGGCCTCTCGCGCCGCCAGCTGCGCCGCATGATCCGCATGGAGTCGGTGGTCATCGCCCTCTTCGGCGCGCTCCTCGGCCTCGGCCTGGGCATGGGCTGGGGCGCGACCGCCCAGCGGCTGCTCGCCCTGCAGGGGCTGAACGTCCTGGAGATCCCGTGGCCGACGATCATCGGCGTGTTCGTCGGGTCGGCCTTCGTAGGCCTGTTCGCGGCGCTGGTGCCGGCGTTCCGCGCGGGGCGCATGAACGTCCTGAACGCGATCGCGACGGACTAGCACCGTTGCAGTGACGGACTGGCACCGTTGCAGAACTGGCACCACGCAGCCGCCGGGGCACACGGCCCGGCGCCGAGGAGGACAGGGGTCTTCTCGGCGCCGGGCCGTCCGTGCGTCGCGGGCCGTCCGGTGCCGCTTTGCCCGTAGGGGGCGAGGGTCCGGGGCGGCCCCGGGAGGGACACGAGCCCCGCCCCGCCCCGGGGGTTGTCCACAGGCCCCGGCGAACATCCGCGCCCCGTCGTACGCTGGACGCCCCCGGCCCGTGACACGCGTCGGGCCCTTCGCGTTGCCCACCCGGACCGGTGCGCCCGTCGTCCCGAACAGGACGGGACGTGCCCGGTCCCACAGACGGAAAGCCCCCCATGAGCCTGCACGGTCTGCTCGACGCCGTCGTCAAGGACGCCGCCCTCGCGGAAGCCATCCCCGCGGCCGCCGACGGCAACCGCATGCACGTCGACCTGGTCGGCCCCCCGGCCGCCCGCCCCTTCGCGATCGCCGCCCTCGCCCGCGAGACCGCCCGCACGGTCCTCGCCGTGACGGCCACCGGCCGCGAGGCCGAGGACCTGGCCGCCGCCCTGCGCTCGCTGCTCCCGGCCGACGGCGTCGTGGAGTACCCCTCCTGGGAGACCCTCCCGCACGAGCGCCTCAGCCCCCGCAGCGACACCGTGGGCCGCCGCCTGGCCGTCCTGCGCCGCCTGGCCCACCCGCGCCCCGACGACCCGGAGACCGGCCCGGTCTCGGTCGTCGTCGCACCCGTCCGCTCGGTGCTCCAGCCGCAGGTCAAGGGACTCGGCGACCTGGAACCGGTGGCCCTGCGCCAGGGGCAGACGGCCGACCTGAACGAGATCGTCGAAGCCCTCGCCGCAGCCGCCTACGCCCGCGTGGAGCTCGTCGAGAAGCGCGGCGAGTTCGCCGTGCGCGGCGGCATCCTGGACGTGTTCCCGCCCACCGAGGAACACCCCCTGCGCGTCGAGTTCTGGGGCGACGACGTCGAGGAGATCCGGTACTTCAAGGTCGCCGACCAGCGCTCCCTGGAAGTCGCCGACCACGGTCTGTGGGCCCCGCCCTGCCGTGAACTGCTGTTGACGCAGGACGTCCGCACCCGCGCGCGTGACCTCGCCGAGCTCCATCCCGAGCTGGGTGAACTGCTCGGGAAGATCGCCGAGGGCATCGCCGTCGAGGGCATGGAGTCCCTCGCCCCGGTGCTCGTCGACGACATGGAGCTGCTCATCGACGTCCTGCCCAAGGGCGCGATGGCCGTCGTCTGCGACCCGGAGCGGGTACGCACGCGTGCCGCCGACCTGGTGACCACCTCGCAGGAGTTCCTGCAGGCGTCCTGGGCGGCCACCGCCGGCGGCGGCGACGCGCCCATCGACGTCGGCGCGGCCTCCCTGTGGTCCATCGCCGACGTCCGCGACCGCGCCCGCGAGCTCGACATGATGTGGTGGTCGGTGTCGCCGTTCACGGCCGACCTGGAACTGGAGGCGGACACCCTCCAGCTCGGCATGCACGCCCCCGACACCTACCGCGGCGACACCGCCAAGGCCCTCGCCGACACCAAGGGCTGGCTGGCCGACGGCTGGCGCGTCGCCTTCGTCACCGAGGCGCACGGCCCGGCCGCCCGCACGGTCGAGGTGCTCGGCGGCGAAGGCGTCGCGGCCCGCCTGGACAGCGACCTGACCGAGCTGAGCCCCTCCGTCGTGCACGTCTCCTGCGGCTCGATCGACTACGGCTTCGTCGACCGGACACTGCGCCTGGCCGTCCTCACCGAGACCGACCTGTCCGGCCAGAAGGCGGCCGGCAAGGACGGCGCGCGCATGCCCGCCCGCCGCCGCAAGACCATCGACCCGCTCACCCTGGAGGCGGGCGACTACATCGTCCACGAGCAGCACGGCGTGGGCCGCTACATCGAGATGGTGCAGCGCACCGTCCAGGGCGCCACCCGCGAGTACCTCGTCGTCGAGTACGCGCCCGCCAAGCGCGGCCAGCCCGGCGACCGCCTCTACATCCCCACCGACCAGCTGGAGCAGATCACCAAGTACGTCGGCGGCGAGGCCCCCACCCTGCACCGGCTCGGCGGCGCGGACTGGACGAAGACGAAGGCGCGCGCGAAGAAGGCCGTCAAGGAGATCGCCGCCGACCTGATCAAGCTGTACAGCGCGCGGATGGCGGCCCCCGGGCACGCCTTCGGCGCGGACACGCCCTGGCAGCGCGAGCTGGAGGACGCCTTCCCCTACGCGGAGACGCCCGACCAGCTCACCACCATCGCCGAGGTCAAGGACGACATGGAGAAGACGGTCCCGATGGACCGCCTGGTCTGCGGCGACGTCGGCTACGGCAAGACGGAGATCGCGGTGCGCGCCGCCTTCAAGGCCGTCCAGGACGGCAAACAGGTCGCCGTCCTCGTGCCGACGACCCTGCTCGTGCAGCAGCACTTCGGCACCTTCAGCGAGCGGTACGCCCAGTTCCCCGTGAAGGTGCGCGCCCTGTCCCGGTTCCAGACCGACACCGAGGCGAAGGCCACCCTGGAGGGCCTGCGCGACGGCTCCGTGGACATCGTCATCGGCACCCACCGGCTGTTCTCCGCCGAGACGAAGTTCAAGGACCTGGGTCTGGTCATCGTCGACGAGGAGCAGCGCTTCGGCGTCGAGCACAAGGAGCAGCTGAAGAAGCTCCGCGCCAACGTCGACGTGCTGACGATGTCGGCGACGCCGATCCCCAGAACCCTGGAGATGGCGGTCACCGGCATCCGCGAGATGTCGACGATCACCACGCCGCCGGAGGAGCGCCACCCGGTGCTCACCTTCGTCGGACCCTACGAGCAGCGGCAGATCGGCGCCGCGATCCGCCGCGAACTGCTGCGCGAGGGCCAGGTCTTCTACATCCACAACCGGGTCGAGTCGATCGACCGCGCGGCGGCGAGACTGCGCGAGATCGTGCCCGAGGCGCGTATCGCCACCGCCCACGGCCAGATGTCGGAGTCGGCGCTGGAGCAGGTCGTCGTCGACTTCTGGGAGAAGAAGTTCGACGTGCTCGTGTCGACGACGATCGTCGAGTCCGGCATCGACATCTCCAACGCCAACACCCTGATCGTCGAGCGCGGCGACACCTTCGGCCTGTCCCAGCTGCACCAGCTGCGCGGCCGCGTGGGCCGGGGCCGCGAGCGCGGCTACGCCTACTTCCTCTACCCGCCGGAGAAGCCGCTCACCGAGACCGCCCACGAGCGGCTCGCCACCATCGCCCAGCACACCGAGATGGGCGCGGGCATGTACGTGGCGATGAAGGACCTGGAGATCCGCGGCGCGGGCAACCTGCTCGGCGGCGAGCAGTCCGGCCACATCGCGGGCGTCGGCTTCGACCTGTACGTCCGGATGGTCGGCGAGGCCGTCGCGGACTACCGGCGTCAGCTGGAGACCGGAGAGATCGAGGAGGAGCCGCCGCTCGAGGTCAAGGTCGAGCTGCCGGTCGACGCGCACGTCCCGCACGACTACGCGCCGGGCGAGCGGCTGCGCCTGCAGGCCTACCGGGCCATCGCCTCCGCCAACTCGGAGGAGGACGTCAAGGCCGTCCGGGAGGAACTCGTCGACCGCTACGGCAAGTTGCCGGAGCCGGTGGAGAACCTGCTGCTGGTGGCGGGTCTGCGGATGCTGGCCCGCGCGTGCGGCGTCGGCGAGATCGTGCTGCAGGGCGCCAACATCCGGTTCGCGCCGGTGGAGTTGCGCGAGTCGCAGGAGCTGCGCCTGAAGCGGCTCTACCCCGGCTCCGTCATCAAGCCGGCCGCGCACCAGGTCCTCGTGCCCCGCCCGAAGACGGCGAAGGTCGGCGGCAAGCCGCTGGTCGGACGGGAACTGCTGGGCTGGGTCGGCGAGTTCCTGGCGACGGTGCTCGGCTCGTAGGCGCCCCCGGCGACGGCGGCCCCGGCGGCCCCGGCGGCCCCGGCGGGCACGGCGGGCCCCGGCGGGCCACGCCGGTCACGGC
>NZ_JBHVYK010000138.1:0-12867 GCF_042880855.1 Streptomyces sp. NPDC058291 | reverse complement strand
GGGGGGGGGGGGGGGGGGGGGGGGGGGGGGGGCGGGGGGGGGGGGGGGGGGGGGGCCCCCCCCGCCACCAGGTGAGGCCCCACGCCGCCCGAAGGGCGGGTCAGCTCGCCGCGTACGTGCGCAGGAACAGGGCCTCCGCCACCGACAGGCGCTCCAGTTCCTGCGGGGAGACGCTCTCGTCGACCGCGTGGATCTTCGCCTCGGGCTCGCTCAGGCCGATGAGGAGGATCTCCGCCTGCGGATAGAGCGCGGCGAGGGTGTTGCAGAGCGGGATGGATCCGCCCTGGCCGGCGTACTGCATCTCCTGCCCGGGGTAGGCCGCCGTCATCGCCTCGGCCATCGCCGCGTACGCGGGGCTGTCGGTGTCGGCGCTGAACGCCTGTCCCTGCCCGACCTGTTCGGTGCTCACCCGCGCGCCCCACGGGGTGTGCGCCTCCAGGTGCGCCTGCAGCAGCTTCGTGGCCTCGGCCGCGTCCACGCCCGGCGGCACCCGCAGGCTGATCAGCGCACGGGCGCTCGCCTGCACGGACGGGGTGGCCCCCACGACCGGCGGGCAGTCGATGCCGAGCACGGTGACGGCCGGGCGGGCCCAGATCCGGTCGGCGACCGTGCCGGAACCGATCAGCGAGACGCCGTCGAGGACCTTGGCGTCCTGACGGAACTGCCCCTCCTCGTATTGCAGGCCCTCCCAGCGCGAGTCGTCGGTGAGACCGTCGACCGTCGTCGAGCCGTCCTCGGCGCGCAGCGAGTCCAGGACGCGGATCAGCGCGCCCAGCGCGTCCGGCGCGGCCCCGCCGAACTGACCGGAGTGCAGGTTGCCCCGCAGGGTGTCGATCCGGACCCGCATCATGGTCATACCCCGCAGGGTGGAGGTGACCGTCGGCAGGCCCACCCGGAAGTTGCCCGCGTCGCCGATGACGATGGTGTCGGCCCTCAGCAGGTCGGGGTGCTGCTCGGCGTAGCGCTCCAGTCCGCCGGTGCCCTGCTCCTCGGAACCCTCGACGATCACCTTGACGTTCACCGGGACGCCGCCGTCGGCCTTCAGGGCGCGCAACGCGAGGAGATGCATGATCACGCCGCCCTTGCAGTCGGCGCTGCCGCGCCCGTACCAGCGGCCGTCGCGCTCGGTCAGCTCGAAGGGCGGGGTGGTCCAGGCAAACTCGTCCAGCGGGGGCTGCACGTCGTAGTGGGCGTACAGCAGCACGGTCTTCGCGCCGGCGGGGCCGGGCAGGTGACCGTAGACCGACTGGGTGCCGTCGGGGGTGTCGAGGACGGCCACGTCCTGGAAGCCCTCGGCGCGCAGCGCGGCCGTGATCCAGGCGGCGGCGGCCTCGCTCTCGCTCCGGGGGAACTGGTCGAAGTCCGCCACCGACTTGAAGGCCACCAGTTCGGTGAGCTCCTCCCGCGCCCTGGGCATCAGCGAGGCGACGGTCTCGGCGATCGGATGCGACGACATGGGCACGCTCCTTGTGGGTGCGACGTTGTACGGAGTGGCACTGGTCCGTTCGAGGGACCGTGCGAGCGTACGCGTTGCCGGGTGGGGGCGCGCACGCCGCCGATCCTGTCACAGCGGACCGTCATCGGACCGTGGCGATCTCCGCCGTAGGATGCGGGGGACAGGTGCGGCTAGCAGCTTGATCGGGAGCAGTAGACCATCGTGAGCAGCGAGAACTCTTCGGCGGGCGACGAGAACTCTTCGGCGGACGCGCGTCAGGTGTGGGATGTGGTCGTGGTCGGCGCGGGACCCGCGGGGGCTTCGGCCGCCTATGCGGCGGCGGTCACCGGGCGGCGCGTGCTGTTGCTGGAGAAGGCGGAGCTGCCCCGCTACAAGACGTGCGGCGGCGGCATCATCGGCCCGTCACGCGATGCCCTGCCCCCGGGCTTCGAGCTGCCCTTCCGCGACCGGGTGCACGCGGTGACCTTCTCGAACAACGGGCGCTTCACCCGGACCCGCCGCTCGCGGCAGATGCTGTTCGGGCTGATCAACCGGCCCGAGTTCGACCAGCAGCTCGTCGAGCACGCCCAGAAGGCGGGTGCGGAGCTGCGCACGGGCGTCACCGTGCAGCGGGTCGAGCAGCACGGGTCGTCGGTGCCGGACCGGCGCTCGGTGGCGGTGGTCCTGCAGGGCGGCGAGACGTTGCTGGCGCGCGCGGTGGTCGGCGCGGACGGCAGCGCGAGCCGGATAGGGGCGCACGTCGGCGTGAAGCTCGACCAGGTGGATCTCGGCCTGGAGGCGGAGATCCCGGTGCCGGAGACGGTCGCCGAGGACTGGAAGGGCCGTGTCCTCATCGACTGGGGGCCGATGCCCGGCAGCTACGGCTGGGTGTTCCCCAAGGGCGACACCCTGACCGTGGGCGTGATCTCGGCGCGGGGTGAGGGCGCGGCCACCAAGCGGTACCTGGAGGACTTCATCGGGCGGCTCGGCCTCGCGGGGTTCGAGCCGAGCATCTCCTCCGGCCATCTGACCCGCTGCCGGGCGGACGACTCGCCGCTCTCGCGCGGGCGGGTGCTGGTCTGCGGGGACGCGGCGGGTCTGCTGGAGCCGTGGACCCGCGAGGGCATCTCCTTCGCCCTGCGTTCGGGCCGGCTCGCCGGCGAGTGGGCGGTCCGCATCGCGGAGGCCCACGACGCGGTCGACGCCCGGCGGCAGGCGCTGAACTACGCCTTCGCGGTCAAGGCCGGGCTCGGTGTGGAGATGAGCGTCGGCAAGCGGATGCTCGCCGCCTTCGAGCGCCGTCCCGGGCTCTTTCACGCGGCCCTCACCGGGCTCCGCCCGGCCTGGAGGGCGTTCACCGACATCACCCGCGGCCGGACCACTCTCGGTGAGCTCGTCCGCTCGCATCCGATGGCCCAGCGCGCGCTGACCGCGATGGACCGGCGGCAGACGGCCGCGTCGACGTCGGCGCCCGTGGCGGAGGCGGAGACGCAGGCGGAGGCCGGGGCGAAGGAGGGCGAGTCCTGAAGCCGGGCTCCCGCTCCCCGCTCCCCGCTCTCCGCCCCCGCCCCCCGGTCCCACTCCCCGGTCCCCGTCTGCTCGGACGCCCGGGGGGTTGAGGAGCTGACGGAGTCCGAGGCCCGGTGCCGGAGTCGGGGCGGCGCCGACGGCCCCGGCTGACGGCGGCTCGCCGAGACCTGCCGGCGGACCCGCCCGGCCACGGCTGACGCATACCACCACGAACGGGCGCGACCGCTTCCTCCGACGTCCACTCCCGCTACGCGCGCGTCCGCCGTCACGCGTACTTCCAGGGGAGTACGGCCGCTCACCTCGCCCGGCGGACGTCCGGCCCCGCCGACGGCGTCTAGCGTGGCGGACATGGACGAAGAGCGGGTGCGCGGGCGCGCCGGCCCCGAGCGGTGGCGGGGGCACGGACCGTGGCCGCGCCGCTGGGATGGCCGCGAGGGCGTGGAGCCGGACGCGGGCCGATGGCCCTGGCGCTCCACCGCGCTGGTCACCGTGGTCGTGCTCGCCGGCTCCGCCTTCGCCGCGCACGCGCAGCGGGAGGAGCGGGCCTCGCTCGACGCGTTCGCGCGGGTCCTGCTGATCGTCGCCTCCGGGTTGCTGCTCTGGCGGCTTCGGCGACCGGTGGCCGTGGTGTTCGGCACGGCCGCCGCCGTGGCGGTCTACCTGGGCGCGGGCTACGCCTACGGTCCGGTCTTCCTCACGGTGGCCGTGGCGTGCTGCTCCGCCGTGGGCGCGGGCCGCCGCCGGGCCGCCTGGACGGCCCTGGGCATGCTGTGGGCCGTCCATCTGCTGGTGGCGCACTGGCTGTACCGGTGGCTGCCGCCCGCCGGCGACCGCCCGGCCCCCTTCGGGCAGGAGATCGTCGTCGCCGGATGGGTGGTGGCGATCGTGGCGGTCGCGGAGCTGGTCCGGATCCGGCGGGAGCAGTGGGCCCGGGAGCGGGCCGAACGGGCTCAGGCCGCCCGGCGGCGCGCCGGCGAGGAGCGGCTGCGCATCGCCCGCGAGCTCCACGACGTCCTCGCCCACAGCCTCTCGGTCATCAACGTGCAGGCGGGCGTGGGCCTCGCGCTCCTGGACTCCGACCCGGAGCAGGCCCGCACGGCGCTCACCACCATCAAGTCCGCGAGCAAGGAGGCGCTGGGCGAGGTGCGCCAGGTGCTGGACACCCTGCGCACGCCGGGCGACGCGCCGCGTTCCCCGGCCCCCGGTCTGGACCGGCTGCCGGAACTCGTGGAGCAGGCGGCGCGCGCGGGGCTCACCGTCGACGTGGCCGGTGAGGCGCCCCGGCTGTCGCCCCACACCGACCTCGCCGCCTTCCGGATCGTCCAGGAGGCCCTCACCAACGTCGTGCGCCACTCGGGGTCGCGCCACGCGCGGGTACGGCTCGACGGCAGCGGCGCGACGCTCCGGCTCCAGATCGACGACGACGGACCGGCGACCGGCGCGGAAGCCGGAGGCAGCGGCAACGGACTCGCCGGAATGCGGGAGCGGGCGGCGGCGCTCGGTGGCACGATCGAGGCGGGACGGCGGCCCGACGGCGGCTTCCGGGTTCTCGCCGTGCTGCCGACGACGGCCGGGGCGGACACGTGAGCGAGGGAGGACCGGTGATCCGCGTACTGCTCGCCGACGACCAGTCGTTGGTCCGCGCGGGATTTCGGGCGCTGCTCGACGCCCAGCCGGACATCGAGGTGGCCGGCGAGGCCGCCGACGGTGAGGAAGCGGTGCACGCGGTGCGTGAACTGCGGCCCGACGTCGTGCTGATGGACATCCGGATGCCGCGGCTCGACGGTCTGGCCGCCGCTCGCCGCATCACCGAGGACGAGGCTCTCGCCGAGGTCAGGGTGGTCATGCTCACCACCTTCGAACTGGACGAGTACGTCTTCGAGGCGATCCGTTCGGGGGCTTCCGGATTCCTGGTCAAGGACACCGAACCCGAGGAACTCCTGCGCGCCGTGCGGACGGTGGTCGCCGGTGACGCGCTGCTCTCGCCGGGAGTGACGCGCCGGCTCATCGCCGAGTTCGCCGCCCGTTCCAAGGAGCCGGCCGCGGCCGGCTCGCTGGCCCGGCTCACCGAACGGGAGCGGGAGGTGATGGCGCTGGTGGGGATCGGTCTGTCCAACGAGGAGATCGCCCGCCGCCTGGTCGTGAGCCCACTGACCGCGAAGACCCATGTCAGCCGCACGATGGTGAAGCTCGGCGCGCGGGACCGGGCCCAACTCGTGGTCCTGGCCTACGAGTCGGGGCTGGTCCGGCCGGGCTGGCTGGGCTGAGCGCCGTTGCGGAAGCGGACCAGCACGGAGACCACCCGGACCACGAACACCAGGGGGGCGAGCGTGAGACCCGCGCGCAGCGACACCTTCTCCACCGTGGACGGCAGTTCGAAGAGCAGCGCCGGTCCGGCCGCCGCCCCGAACAGCACGGCCGCCGCGAACGCCGCACTGAACAGCGCGTATCCGATCTCGACGGTGATCGCGTCCCGCTCGGCCTGCGATCGCCGCCGCTCCCCGTAACCGCTCATGGGGTGAGTGTCACAAATGTGCGCCCGGCGGGCCAGTCCGGCCCGCCGGGCGCACCCGTGCGCATCCGTCAGTCGCGGGCCCCGACGGTCTCCGCCTCGGTCCCGGTCTGCGTCTCGCTCCGCGTCCGCGTCAGGACCTTCGTCCCGGACTGCGTCCGGGCGCCCGTCTTCGGCGCGCTGGACCCGGCGACGACCACCGACCCGGCCGGGCGCCGGTTGCGCAGGCCGGGCAGGGTGATGAGCAGGCCCGCGGCGGCGATGACCGTCACCACCGTCAGGCCGGGCCGGTAGCTGTCGAGAACGGCCTGCGGAGTGGGGTCGGCCGGTGCGCCGGCGGTCACCACGGCCGTGACGACCGCGAGGAAGATCGCGCCGCCCACCTGCACCGACGTGTTCAGCAGCCCCGAGACCATGCCCTGCTCGTGGTCCGCGACGCCGTTGGTGGCCTGGATGTTGAGGGAGGGGAAGACCAGCGCGCAGGCCGCGCCGATGAGCAGCATCGACGGCAGGATGGCGGAGGCGTAGACCGGGTCGAGATCGACGCGCAGGAACAGCGCGTACCCGGCGACCATGAAGGCGAAGCCCGCGGCGATCAGCCGGGGAGTGCCGAACCGGTCGACGACGGAGCCGACCCTGGTGGAGGACACGGCCACCAGCGCGCCGGCCGGCAGGAAGGCGAGCGCCGTGTGCAGCGCCGACCAGCCCAGCAGCGTCTGCATGTACAGGGTGGCCAGGAACTGGAAGCCGACGTACGAGCCGAAGAACGCCATGGCGCCCAACTGGGCGCGGACCTGGCTGCCGGAGCGCAGCACGCCGAGCCGGATCAACGGGCCCGCCGAGCGGCGCTCGACCAGGACGAACACGGTCAGCAGGACGGCGACCGCGAGGAAGGACAGCAGGGTGCGGGCGGACGTCCAGCCGGACTGCGGGGCCTGGACGACGGTGAAGACCAGCAGCAGCATGGACGCCGTGCCGAGGACGGCGCCGGGGACGTCGTAGCCGTTGTGGTCCTTCTCCCGTTCGCTGCGCGGCAGCAGTTTCAGGCCCGCCGCCAGCGCGACCAGGGCGATCGGCGCGGGCAGCAGCATCGTCAGCCGCCAACTGGCCTCGGTGAGCAGGCCGGAGAGCACCAGCCCCATCGAGAAGCCGGTGGCGGCGCAGGTGGTGTAGATGGACAACGCGCGGTTGCGCAGCGGGCCCTGCGGGAACGTCGTGGTGATGATCGACAGACCGGCCGGGGCGGTGAAGGCCGCGCTCAGGCCCTTGATGAACCGGCTGGCGATCAGCAGCGGGCCCGAGTCGACGAGACCGCCGAGCAGCGAGGCCACCGCGAAGACGCCGAGGGCGATCAGGAAGACCTGGCGACGGCCGAGCAGATCGGCCGCCCGGCCGCCGAGGAGGAGCAGTCCGCCGTAGCCCAGGATGTAGCCGCTGACGATCCACTGCAGGGTCGAGGTGGAGAGTCCGAGGTCGGAGCCGATGGACGGCAGGGCCACGCCGACCATGGACACGTCCAGCGCGTCCAGGAACATCGCGGCGCACAGGACGAGCAGGGTGCCCCACAGGCGGGCGTTCCAGCGGCCCTCGGGGAGAGGAGGCGCGGAGGAGGGGAGCGGAGAGGTCATGGCGACAGGCTACATGCGCATGCATCGAATGCAAGCGCATTTAATTCTGATGCAATGAATCATCTCCTCTGCTACGGTGCGCCCCATGGCGGCCATGAAGGGCGGGATCGGGGACGAGCGGACGCTCGTGGAACAGTGGCGGGACATGCTGGCCCTGCACGCGCGCACCCAGTGCGAACTCGACCGGGCGCTGCACCGACACGGGCTGTGCGCAAGCGACTTCGAGGTGCTGGACGTCCTCGCCGAGGCGCCCGCGCCGGACGGCTCGTGCAGTTACCGCGTCCAGGAGATCGCCGAGCGGGTCCCCTCAGTCAGAGCGCGCTGTCGCGTCTCGTCGCCCGGCTGGAGAAGGACGGACTGGTCGAACGCGGGCTGTGCGCGGAGGACCGCAGGGGGGTCCGCGTCGCGCTCACGGGGAAGGGCCGCGCACTGCACGCGGACGTGAAGCCGGTGCAGCGCGCGGTGTTGACCCGGATGCTCGCCGAGTGACCTGCGGGGCCGGTCAGTTCACCCCGGACTTCTCGCGCCACAGCGCGGCCGGCGAGTCGTCGCCGCTCACGGCCGGCAGCGGCAGCCTGTTCCACAGCGACAGATAGAGCGCCCCCGCGGGACCGGACACCTCGCAGTCGGCCGCCCCCTCGGCGCCGCGCTCGGTCACGGGCGGCTCGGCCGACAGGCGGACCGTCCACACCGCGTCGGCCCTGTCGGTGGCCCGCACTCTCAGGACCGCCGGCTCCTCGGTGCGCACCCGGCTCTTGTCACGGGCGTGGAATCCCCGCAGCAGTTCGTCGATCCCGTCCGCCGCGAAGGCGGCGTCCAGGTCCCGGGCGGCCTCCTCGGGGTCGCGGCCCCCGGCCGCCTCGGCGTCCACGCGATGCACGGCCGTCTCGTGGGCCTGCCGCCGCGCCCAGAACGCGAGCGGCGACGGCGCGGGCAGGAACTGCCAGCACGCCACGTCCGGCGAGGCCTGCGACAGGGTGTCCACCAGCCGCAGATGCCCCTCGCGGAACCAGGCCAGCAGCGGTTCGCCGTCGAGGTCCGGCGGATCGCCCAAGGGGACGAACGAGGTGCTGCGCTCGGCGACGAACGAGGTCGCCCAGCGATGCACCGCGCCCGTGTGCAGCAGCAGATCCCTCACCCGCCACTCCGGGCAGGTCGGCACCTTCGCGTCGGGGCCGGCCTGCGCGGCCGCGGCGGCCAGCGATCGGCCCTCCCGGTCCAGGACACGGATGAACTCGGCAGTCTCCATGGGGGGAGTCTGCCGTATGGAGCGCGATCCAGGGGAGCGCTGTCCACGGTCCCCCGGACACGGTCGCGGGTCGCCGCCGTGGGCGACGCGCGGCGCCTCGTGTTCACCCGGAGCTCCACCGAGTCGTCGACGCGACGTCGCCGGAGCCGAGCGGAGGGCTTCGCCGAAGCGGGGGAGATTCCGCGCTGATCTCGGCGTATCCGCGGCAGGCGCGGATACGGCCACTAAGATTCCGCGACGCGTCGGACATCTCAGCCGCGACTCGGGGGAGCCGAATCCATGAACGCCTACAACCCGCAGGGCGGACCGCCGCCTTATGACCCGTACCGCCCCTACGGACCCTACGGCCCGCAGCCGGTGCCGCCGCCCGTACCGCCCGTGCGCCGGGTGGGGCCGGCGCGCCGGCTCTGGCGCGCCGTAGGCCCCCTCGCGGCCGGCCGCAAGGTCTTCCGCCCCTCGCGGCCCGGCCGGGTCGACGATCCGGCGGTCGCCCGCATGCAGCGCGTGCGCACCGTCGTCGGACTCTGCGCGGTGGTGTGGGTGACGTTCTCCTACAAACTCGCCGCGTCCGCGGCCGACCTGGCCGACGATCGCCTCGACCAGTCCTGGAACGCCGTCCTCGTGCTGTCGGTGACCTTCCCGGTGGTCGTCGGCGCGCTCATCGGCATGGCCCGCCCCCCGGCCAGGCGGGAACTGCTGCGACGGGCCCGCAAGCCGTTCGGCTCGATCCTGGCGCTGATCGGCGGCGTGGCCCTCTTCCCGGCCGCCGTGCTCAGCGGGCTGGCGGACGGCCGGCTCGCCACGAACCCGGTGATGACGGCCGTCACCGTCGTCGTCGTCCTGCTCATGCTGGTCTGGGTTCTGCCCTTCATCGCCTACGGCGTCGGGATGTCCCTCGTGCACGTGTTCCGCACCGCGGACATCCACGAGACGGTTCCGCCGCTGCTGGCGCTGGTCCTCGTGTGGGAGATGGCGCTGATCGACCTGCTGACCGGGGCGTACGAGGGCGTGCCGGGGCCGGTGCGGATCGTGCTCGTGCTCGGCGCCCCGTTCTCGGTGACCGCGGTCGCCCTGTGGGAACTGCGACGACTGCGCGTCGGCTACGGCCTCACCCTGCGCGGGGCGCTCATGCGGTGACACCGCAGGCGACCGCCGACGACCGCCGGCACCCTGCGGCGACAGCGATCCGAACGCCGGGCAGCCCGGCCCTGACTTGGTGTTTTACAGTGGCTGTCGCCAGTGCAGGAGACTCCGGAACTGTGAGGTACACGCGCATCATGTCGACCGAAACGTTTGAGTTCCAGGTAGAGGCCCGTCAGCTGTTGCAGCTGATGATCCACTCGGTCTACTCGAACAAGGACGTCTTTCTCCGCGAGCTCGTCTCCAACGCCTCCGACGCGCTGGACAAGCTGCGCCTCGCCGCGCTGCGCGACGACACGCTCGACGCCGACGTCTCCGACCTGCACATCGACATCGAGTCCGACACCGAGGCCCGCACCCTGACCGTGCGCGACAACGGCATCGGGATGTCCTACGACGAGGTCGGCCGGCTCATCGGCACCATCGCCAACTCGGGCACCGCGAAGTTCGTCCAGGAACTGCGCGAGGCGCAGGACGAGGCCGGGGCCGAGGGGCTGATCGGCCAGTTCGGCGTCGGCTTCTACTCGGGCTTCATGGTCGCGGACGAGATGACGCTGCTGACCCGCCGGGCCGGCGAGAGCCAGGGCACCCGCTGGTCCTCGCGCGGCGAGGGCACGTACACCCTGGAGCGGGTGGACGACGCGCCGCAGGGCACCACCGTCACCCTGCACCTGAAGCCGGCCGACTCCGACGACCAGCTGCACGACTACACCTCGGACTGGACGATCAGGGAGATCGTCAAGCGCTACTCCGACTTCATCACCTGGCCGATCCGGATGGTCCCGAAGGCGGCGGCGACCGGCGCCGACGGTTCCGACGACGGCTCCGACGACGAGGCCGGCGCCGCGCGCGAACCCGAGACGCTGAACTCGATGAAGGCACTGTGGGCGCGCTCGCGCGAGGACGTGTCCGACGACGAGTACCACGAGCTGTACAAGCACATCAGCCACGACTGGCGTGAACCGCTGGAGACCGTCCGGCTCCAGGCGGAGGGCACCTTCGAGTACCAGGCGCTGCTGTTCGTCCCCTCGCACGCCCCCCACGACCTGTACAACCAGGGCTACAAGCGCGGCGTGCAGCTGTACGTGAAGCGCGTCTTCATCATGGACGACTGCGAGGCGCTGCTGCCGCCGTACCTTCGCTTCGTCAAGGGCGTGGTCGACGCGGCGGACCTCTCGCTCAACGTCTCCCGCGAGATCCTCCAGCAGGACCGGCACATCCGGATGATGCAGCGTCGGCTCACCAAGAAGGTCGTGTCGACGGTCAAGGACATGATGACCTCGGCCCCCGACCGGTACGCCACGTTCTGGCGGGAGTTCGGCGCCGTCCTGAAGGAGGGTCTGCTGACCGACTCCGACAACCGCGACACCCTCCTCGCCGTCTCGTCGTTCGCCACCACGCACAGCGAGGACGAGCCGACCACGCTGAAGGGCTATGTCGAGCGGATGAAGGACGGGCAGGACGCCGTCTACTACCTGACCGGCGAGTCCCGGCAGAGCATCGAGAACTCCCCGCACATGGAGGCGTTCCGGGCCAAGGGCATCGAGGTGCTGCTGCTCACGGACCCGGTCGACGAGGTGTGGGTCGACGCGGTCGGCGAATTCGAGGGCAAGCCGCTGCGGTCCGTGGCCAAGGGCGAGGTCGATCTCGGCGGCGAGGGCGACGAGAAGGCCGACGGCGAGCGCGAGAAGCAGGGCGAGGAGTACGCCGCGCTGCTCGGCTGGATGAAGGAGCACCTGGACGAGGACGTGAAGGAGGTGCGGCTGTCCTCGCGCCTGACGGTGTCGCCGGCCTGCATCGTCTCCGACGCGCACGACCTGACTCCGGCGCTGGAGAACATGTACCGCGCGATGGGGCAGGAGGTGCCGCGCGCCCGCCGGATCCTCGAACTGAACCCGGACCACGTGCTGGTGAAGGGCCTGAACCAGGCTTACAAGGAGCGCGAGGACCGCACGGGGCTCGCCGAGACCGCGGAACTGCTGCACGGGCTGGCGGTTCTCGCCGAGGGCGGTCGCCCCAAGGAGCCCGGCCGGTTCGTGAAGCTGGTGGCCGACCATCTGGAACGCGCGCTGTAGCCAGGGGTCGCACGACCGGGCAGGCAGCCGCCTGCCCGGTCCACCTCCCCACCCGGTGAACCGCTCGCACGGTTGAAGCGGTTCGGCAGCCGGCTCTACCGTGCAGGCGCGACACCGTCGGCGAGAGGTGGGGCATGACGCACGTCGAGGACGAGCTGGCCGACCAACCCGCGTGCTGGGCCCGGGCCGCGGACGAAGCCGCCGGGCACACCGAGGCACTGCCGAGGCCCGGGGAGCGGGTGGCGCTCGTGGGATGCGGCACCTCCTGCTTCATGGCCCAGGCCGCGGCGGCCCTGCGCGAGGGCGCGGGGCACGGCGAGACGGACGCCTTCGCCGCCTCGGAGTTCCCGCACCGCCGCCGCTACGACCGGGTGGTCGCCCTGACCCGCTCCGGCACCACCACCGAGGTCCTCGACCTGCTCGCCCGCCTGCGCGGACACACCCGCACCACCGCGATCACCGCCGACCCGCACACCCCGGTCGCGACCGCCGCCGACCACGTCGTCGTCCTGGACTACGCCGACGAACGCTCCGTCGTGCAGACCCGGTTCGCGACCACCGCCCTCACCCTGCTCCGCGCCCACCTGGGACTGCACACCGACGCCGTCGTCGAGGAGGGCCGCACCGCGCTGGCCGAGCCGCTGCCCCAAGGCCTCCTGGACTGCGGGCAGTTCACCTTCCTGGGGCGGGGCTGGACGGTCGGGCTCGCGAACGAGGCCGCGTTGAAGATGCGGGAGGCCTCGCTGGCCTGGACGGAGGCCTACTCCGCCATGGAGTACCGGCACGGGCCTGTCAGCATCAGTACCGAGGGCACGGCCGTCTGGGCGTTCGGCGAGGCGCCGCCGGGCCTGGCCGACGACGTGCGCGCCACCGGCGCGCTGTGGATCGAGGGCGCACCAGACCCCCTCGCCGAACTGGTCCGCGCCCAGCGTCTGGCCGTCGCGTACGCCGCCGCCCGCGGCCTCGATCCGGACCGGCCGCGCCACCTCGCCCGCTCGGTCATCCTCACCCCTGAGCCCTGAGCCCTGAGCCCTGAGCCCTGAGCCCTGAGCCCTGAGCCTGCCCTCGCAGTCCTCGCAGTCCTCGCAGCGCTCGACGTTCCCGAGGTGCTCGACGTTCCCGAAGAGGAGGTGCCGTGCCGCTCACCACCACCGGCGAGCTGGCCACCCGGGCCCGTGCGGCCCGCAGCGCCGTCGCCGCCTTCAACATCGTCACGCTGGAACACGCCGAGGCCGTTATCGCGGGGGGGGGGTGCCCCTATGGGTTTCGTCAAGCTGATGGGGCGGGCTGGGGTTCGT